>NZ_JBFAYQ010000030.1:91040-94482 GCF_040681345.1 Streptomyces sp. NPDC051776
GTACGACGCGGTGCTGGTCCAGCCTTCCGGCCAGTCGTTCATGGGGGATGTGGGGGTGGAGGTGGTTGTGGGGGTGGGGGTGGGGGTGGGGGGAGCCGAGCGATCTCCGGACCCCGTGGCCAGCGGGTCCGAGGATCCGGCCGTGTACTTATTCATCTGCGGTTCCAGCGTTGCGAACAGCGGTGAGGAAAGGGAGTTCCATCACGATGACGTTCCTTCCATGCCGGTGGGGGGTTGTTCGGCAGGCGAGGGCGTCGTTACCTCTTGCCCTTCTTTCTACGGTCGGTGGCCATGGGTCAGTTCAATGACAGCGGCTGACCGACCGGTTCTTCCAGCCGGTACTGGTCAGCGGTACCGGAGCGGTGCATGCGATGCCACTTCAGCCGACTGCCGAGCAGCGCGGTGACCACGGACTGAATGGTCACCAGGTACATCAACTGCCGGTAGACGACCAGTTGCAGCGGCATCACCCATAGTGTTCTCAATTTCTCGCCGTCCAGACGCAGCGCGTATCCTGCGCCGAACATCTGGACACCCAGGAAACCGAGCCACACCACGATCCAGAGGGCCGAGTCGAGGAACAACGCCCCATAGAGGGCGAAGAGGTCCACGACCGGCGCGAACAGCGGCAATATCACCTGGAAGACCACCAGATACGTCAGTCCGCGGCGGCCGAAGCGGCCGGGCGGGCCCACCTCGAGGACGGCTCGGCGGTGCTTCCAGATGGCCTGAAGTGTGCCGTAGCACCAGCGGTAGCGCTGTCGCCACAACTGGCTGAGTCTCACGGGTACTTCGGTCCATGCGACGGCGGACTCCTGGTACACCACCCGCCAGCCCGCACGCCACAGGGCCATGGTGAGGTCGGTGTCCTCGGCGAGCGTGTCCTCGCTCACGCCGCCGACACCCATGAGGGCGTCCCGGCGGAAGGCACCGATGGCTCCGGGGACGGTCGGCATGCACTCCAGCACCTCGAACATACGGCGGTCGAGGTTGAACCCGAAGACGTACTCCAGGTGCTGCCATTTGCCCAGCAGCCGGCGCCGGTTGCCCACCTTGGTGTTGCCGCTGACCGCACCGACGGCCGGGTGGGCGAGCGGCTGGATGAGCTGGTGGATGGCGTCCGGCTCGAAGACGGTGTCGGCGTCGACCATCACCACGATGTCGTACTCGGCGTAGACCAGGCCCGCGTTGAGGGCCGCCGCCTTGCCCGCGTTGGGCTGGCGGACCACCATGACGCGCGGATCGTCGATCGCCGCGGCGATTTCCGCCGTCGCGTCGGTCGAGCCGTCGTCGACCACGATGATCTGCAGGTACGGGTGGGTGGAGTCGAGGAGCGAGAGCACCGTCGACTGGATGCCGGCCTCCTCGTTGTATGCGGGGATGAGAACCGTCACCGGCTCTGTGATCTCCCGCAGCCACGGCGAGCCGGGGCGGAACCGGCCGATGCGGCGGACATGCGCCCGGGCGAAGAACATGAGCAGCACCAGGCGCAGCAGCGCGAGCCCGCCGCCGATGCCGAGCACCCAGGTCATGATGTCGACGAAGAAGTGCCCGATCGTCTGCACCATGATCAGGCCCTTGCCCTGCCAGCGGCTTGCGGCGGACGCAGGGGCGTTGACCTTGTGCTCTCCGAGCCCGTCCGAGACGGTGGTGAACCGGACTTTCTGATTACGGAGGAGCCTTTTCGTCTCTTCGTAGGCAATGTCCGTATTGCTGAACTGCCGGATCAGACCCTGTTCCGGTTTCCGGAACGGCCGGTCCGCCCCGACCAGCGTGTAGCCCTCCGCGGCCACCCGCTCCGCCGCCGTCCACTCGCCACCGCACATCGTGTCGGCCTGGGTGGTGAGCGGCAGGCGCGCCAGACCGGCTCTCACGCCCGCGGAGCCGGCAAGCGCCGTCTGTGTGAGCGACATCTCCAGCCGGGTCCGCGCGGCCGACACCTGACCGAGGTCGACCCCGGTGTAGGTGTACGAGCCGATCTCGTGGCCCTCGTCACGGATCCGCTTCACGAGGTCGGGGTGGCGGGCCACTTGGGCGCCGGAGAGGAAGAAGGTCGCCCGCGCCTTGTGGTTGCGCAGCAGTTCGAGCAGGCGCGGCGTCCAGACCGGGTCGGGGCCCCCGTCGAAGGTGAGCGCGACGGTACGGGGCGGCATGGCTGTCGTGCTCACCTTGCCGCCGTTGATGCGCACCACCGGCTGCCCGCTGTCCGCGACCTTGGGCACCGGCGTGGAACAGGGACGCTTCGTCTGGGCCGCACCGACCTCGTAGGTGGTCCAGCCCTCGAAGAGCAGGGCAGCGGCGACCGCGGTGATCGCGACGATCAGCAGCAGCCAGTGCCCGCGCGGGTCACGACTCCGCGCGTGGCGTGCGCTCACGTGGCATTGCCTCCGCCTGAGACCGACAGGACGTACGCCGGGACCGGCGCGGCTCTGTCACGACCCGGAGACGTGACGGCGCCCGGGGATCCCTCGCCGTGGGGGGCGAACGGCGAGGAGTCATCGCGCGTAGCGTCGACGCTGCGCACAGAGGTGGAGGTCGTGGCGGAGACGCCGGATGGCTCGAAGCGCGGGTGCGGCCGGGAGGATTGGGACTGCACCTCCAGCACTCCGGAGAGCGCGGCGATCAGGAGGAGCAGGTAGCAGGCGCAAGCGCATGCCACCGCCATGGCCACGAACCACAGAAACCGTCTGCGCCGACCGGAAGCATCCACAAATATCTGGACCTGACTGCGCGCTCCCCGGCGCCCGCTTCGCTTCCGTCCCGTCGTAGCCATAGCGGGCGAGTGTAGTCAGCGCTGAACAGGAGTGTGCAAGGAAGCTCAAAGCTTGCTCAACGGACAACCATGTCGGTGCTTGACGTCAGTGTCGCGCTCATCTTGCAACGGCATGCGAGTGCCCCTTCTGAGCTTGGCATTCGAAGGAGCGGTGACCGTCTCGTCATCGACTGTTCCCCCGGAGGCAACTGGTCCGTGATCTCCGCTACACCTGCTGGCGAGGTGTCATCACCCCTGATGTGTCGCGGCCATTAGCGGGGTTCGGGCCGTGAAATCCGGGCGGAATACGGGCGTTGAATACGGGAAAACGGTCCGCGAGGAGTATGTGCGCGAAATGCGCATCGGCCCCGGCTCAGAGGCGTCCCCTGACCCGGGGCCGTGCGTCCGGAGGCGACGCCAGGATCGGGCGGGTGCGGCGAGGCTCCGCGATTCCCGTGGTGAGGGCCCGAGTTGACACATCGCCACGAGGGAGAACTCGGTCGCAGGAGAGTGCCCTACTCGGGTGATCGCGAGGACGTCGGGATCGAGGACGTCCGGATCGAGGACGTCCGGATCGAGGACGTCCGGATCGAGGACGTCCGGATCGAGGACGTGGGGGGGGGGGCGCCCGGGGGGGGGGGGCGGGGGGGGGGGGCGGGGGGGGGGCGCGGGGGGGGGGTCGCCTAGATG
>NZ_JBFAYQ010000031.1:0-91511 GCF_040681345.1 Streptomyces sp. NPDC051776
GCTACCTCGCCGGCCTCCACCTCCGTGCCTCCATGATCTGGATCAACGACCTCCTGAAGGCGACTGGCTGATCACAACATCACACAGGCCCTAGGGGTAGCGCCGCTGGTCCTGGCGCGATGACCCCGTGGCGGGACTGCGGCACGGTGGCTCCCGCGTCGCCAGGAGTGGGTTCGACCGCCCTCCTGAACTGCTGTAGAGTTTCTTCTCGCGGCGAGGCACCGGTTCAGCCGCGAAAACCTGGTCCTGTGGAGCAGTTTGGAGTGCTCGCCACCCTGTCAAGGTGGAGGCCGCGGGTTCAAATCCCGTCAGGACCGCTTCGACGCACAAGGCCCGGATCCTCTGGATCCGGGCCTTGTGCGTGTCTTGACTCGGGCGCGTACCAGAGGTACCCCAGACAACAGGGGATGCGGGGTACGGGAGGTATGCGCGCATGATGCCGACTGCGAAGCATGAGACCAGGGCCCTGTTGCGAGCTCATCTGTCGGCTGCGACCGGCTATCGACACCTCACTCGCCATTGCCCGATATGCCACCAGTTGCAGCGTCTTGCGATGGAGCCCACGGCAGCCGAGACGGCAGCGAACCGGAATACCCCGGAGGCAGCCGAGAACCCCTGTGAAGAGGGGCGCGAGCACTCCCGGGTCCAGGAGCGGAACCTCCATGAGGACGAGGGCCCTTCGGCCCATTGACCCTGGGACCGCTGGCTCGCGAGGCTCTCTACCGCACCCCAAGGCAACGGGACAAGCGGATGCTCATGTGATGGGAGTCACCAAAGAAGTTTCTAAACTTGCGGAACTCGACCCCCCTTCCCGCCCATCAATTTAATATGTGCAATTGCACTTGCTGGGAAAGCCTACCCGCGAGTCACCGAAGCGCGTAAGGGGCACATCCGGCCACCCCCCGCGGCGGACACAAAAAGATCGCGCTGGACCCGGCGGAGTCCAGCGCGATCGACGACGCACCCTCGATGCCGAGGAGATGGGCCTGTTGGGGCAGGCGCTCGTCGTATGGAGCTGTTGGGGCATTACGGGCTTGGGGGAACCCTGCATCGCCCCGCTATGGAGTTGTTCAGGCCTCGCTGCGCTGCTGCGGAATGCCTGCGAGCAGCGCACGCACCTCCGCTTCGCGGTAGCGGCGGTGCCCTCCGAGCGTGCGGATGGACGTGAGCTTGCCTGCCTTGGCCCAGCGCGTGACCGTCTTCGGGTCCACACGGAACATGGTGGCAACCTCAGCCGGGGTCAGCAGCGGCTCGGCATCAGGGGTGCGAGCGGTCATGAGCGGCCTCCTCGGGAGAACCGAACCATCACGGTTCTTTCCTCTAAATTCTGCACCTTGACCCGCGTTGCCCGAAATGGCGCACGCAGGCCGAGTCGGTTATAGGACGAACGGCTTGTCCTCGGCACTACAACTACACCATCTGTCCAGCCGCGTCGGCCAAACCGATGGATTTGCCCTCTCAGGTGTTCAACCTCGACGGAAGCCGATGGACCATGCCATAACGGACAGTCACGCGTCCGTGACGATCAGTCACAGCAAGTCTGGGGTCTTCGTCAGACCCCAGGAACAGAGTGCAATGCCAATCTTCCGCCCATAGTTGGACGAAGGGAGCCCTCCGGACTCCTTGTCCTATTTTGGCACGAGGGTATGGGATCAGGGCAAGACCCGTCTTAGTGCTGTCCGTCACGCTTGTGGCAATGGCCGGACCCGGAACGAGGCTCCCGGTACGCGGAACGCGGTCCGCATCAGCTCGCGAACTGCCGCTCCCGCACCGCACGCCAGCGGTCCGTCAGCCGCTCGTACGCCCGGCCGGCGCGGGCCCCGTCGCCCTCGCGCAGCGCCTGCAGTCCCTCGGCCACGTCCGCGGCCGAGTGGTCCTCGGCGAGCTGCCCTTCCGGTAGAGCATGCACCAAGCCGCCGTAGTCCAGCTCCACCAGCGACCGCGGATGGAATTCCTCGAGCCACCGGCCGACCCCTTCCAGACCGTCGATGAGCGGTCCTTCGTCCATGGAGTCGCGCAGGACGCGCAGTGCTCGGGCCACCCGCCGCCGCGCCTCCACCATCGGTGTCCGGTAGCGCAGCAACGACTCTGTGGCGTCCTTCACATACTCACGCTCGCCGGACGAGAAGAGCGCGAACCACAGGACCGGTACATGCCAGGTGGCCGTACGGATCCACGGGCGCGCATCCGGGTTGCGCTCCAGCCACCGTTCGTAATCGGCCGCCGCCTGGCGCCGCACCACCGCCGGCAGAACCGCCTCCAGTACGGGCTTGGGAAGTTGCTCCGCCAACTCCTCCAGGGCCAGCCACCCGCGCAGCCGGGTGCGCCAGGGGCAGACGCACGTCACCCCGTCCACCACCGCGACGAAGGCGTCACTGCTCTCGTGCACGGGCACGGGAATCGGAGGTACGGGCAGCAAGTCGGCGAGCGAGCGCCGGAGTTCGTCCTGCGCGGTGGGGATCTCCTTGCGCTCGGCGTAGCGATACCAATGGGACCGCTCGGGCTCGGGAAACGCGGCCAGCGGTTCGTAGACCCGCAGGTACGCCGCATACGGGACCACCACCGAAGACGCCACGCCCACGCGCCCACTCCTCCGCTCGCCGCCGGGAGTTGCCCCCGCTGACGCTATTGATCGTCCCACGTGTGTACGCCACACGGAGGTGATCCAGGGCACCTCGGTGCCGCGAGGGCCCGGCAGGATCTACGCTGTGGCCACCGGGCCCTCTCCCACCCCAGGAGGGCGTCTCCTTCGCGTCTCCAGGAGTCACCACCGTGACCGACGTACGTCACACCGCCGACGATCTCGGCGTGCTGTCCACCCTGTTCCGATCCGAGCAGGGGGGCCATGAGCAGGTCGTCCTCTGTCAGGACCGCGACAGCGGCCTGAAGGCCGTGATCGCGATCCACTCGACTGCCCTGGGCCCGGCCCTCGGCGGCACCCGCTTCCACGCGTACGCCTCCGAGGAGGAGGCCGTCCTGGACGCCTTCAACCTCGCGCGCGGCATGTCCTACAAGAACGCCCTGGCCGGTCTCGACCACGGTGGTGGCAAGGCCGTGATCATTGGGGACCCGGATGTGATCAAGACAGAGCGACTGCTGCTCGCTTACGGCCGGTTCGTTGCCTCGCTCGGTGGCCGCTACGTCACCGCCTGCGACGTCGGCACATACGTCTCGGACATGGACGTCGTTTCCCGTGAGTGCCGGTGGACGACCGGCCGCTCCCCGGCCAACGGCGGTGCCGGCGACTCCTCCGTGCTGACCGCCTTCGGTGTCTTCCAGGGCATGCGGGCCAGCGCCCAGCACCTGTGGGGCGACCCGACGCTGCGCGGCCGCAGGATCGGCATCGCGGGCGTGGGCAAGGTCGGGCACCACCTCGTCGAGCACCTCCTGGAGGACGGCGCCGAGGTCGTGATCACGGATGTGCGCCAGGACTCGGTGGACCGGGTGCGCACCAAGCACCCGCAGGTGACGGCGGTGGCCGACACGGACGCCCTGATCCGTACGGAAGGCCTGGACATCTACGCCCCGTGCGCGCTCGGCGGGGCCCTCGACGACGCGACCGTCCCGGCCCTCACCGCAAAGGTCGTCTGCGGCGCGGCCAACAACCAGCTCGCGCACCCCGGCGTCGAGAAGGACATCGCCGACCGCGGCATCCTGTACGCGCCCGACTACGTCGTGAACTCCGGTGGCGTGATCCAGGTGGCGGACGAGCTGCACGGCTTCGACTTCGACCGGGCCAAGGCCAAGGCGACCAAGATCTTCGACACGACGCTGGCCATATTCGACCGTGCCAAGGCCGACGGCATTCCGCCCGCAGCCGCAGCAGACCGCGTGGCCGAGCAGCGCATGGCCGAGGCTCGCGCGCGCAGGACGGCCTGATCGGTACACCCAGGCGGTCCGAAGGGAGAAACGGCGCGAACGGCCCGCCGACGGGTGACGAGACATGACTCACCACCCGTCGGCGGGTCGGTCCCGAGCAGAAGGTAAAATCAGAGCTGACCAGCGAGGACGGGGCTCCTCGCGGGTTGTCCGGCGTGTCGCGTCCTGCGGGCGACGTACCGTACGGCCGCGGAAGCAGGTACCGTTGAAGCCCTACGGACCGGTCTCTCCCTGGAGAGCCCGCTCCGACTCATGAACGCGTGTCAAGACTCTGGGGCCGTCGAGCCCCGTCGTTGAGGGGGTCGAGCCATGGGGCGCGGCCGGGCCAAGGCCAAGCAGACGAAGGTCGCCCGCCAGCTGAAGTACAACAGCGGTGGGACGGATCTCTCACGCCTGGCCGAGGAGCTGGGCGCATCGACTTCGAGCCAGCCGCCGAATGGCGAGCCGTTCGAGGACGATGAGCTGGACGACGACCCGTACGCACAGTACGCGGAACGCTACAACGATGAGGATGACGAGGACGACGACGAGTCGTCCGAGCAGTCCGCATACCGTCGGCGTGCTTGACGTCGCGCACGGCAGACGCCGTATCGCGCGCACAGCGAGCCCGACCACAGCACGACCACTCACCCGGTCCGGGGCTACCCCCCGGACCGGGTTCTGTGCTGCCCTTGCGGGTGCCCTCAGCCGGCGTAGTCACCGGTCAGGGCCACTGCCTCGGACCTGTCACCGCGCTCGGTGACCTCACCCGCGAGCCAGGCGTCGACGCCGCGGTCCGCGAGAGTTGCCAGCGCGATGTCCACCGAATCCCGGGGCACGACCGCGACCATGCCGACGCCCATGTTGAGCGTCTTCTCCAGCTCGGACCGGGCGACGTCACCGGCACGCCCGACCAGCTCGAAGACCGGGCCCGGGGTCCAGCTGGAGCGGTCGATGCTCGCGTGCAGGCCGTCGGGCACGACACGTGCCAGGTTGCCGGCGAGCCCGCCGCCGGTGATGTGCGAGAAGGCGTGCACCTCGGTCGTACGGGTCAGGGCCAGGCAGTCCAGAGAGTAGATCTTGGTGGGCTCGAGGAGCTCCTCGCCGAGGGTGCGTCCGAACTCCGGGATCTCGCGGTCCAGGGACAAGCCGGCACGGTCGAACACGACGTGACGGACGAGCGAGTACCCGTTCGAGTGAAGTCCGGAGGACGCCATGGCGATCACCGCGTCCCCCGTCCGGATACGATCCGCGCCCAGCACGCGGTCGGCCTCGACCACGCCCGTGCCCGCGCCCGCGACGTCGAAGTCGTCGGGGCCGAGAAGGCCCGGGTGTTCGGCGGTCTCGCCGCCCACGAGCGCACAGCCCGCGAGCACACACCCCTCCGCGATGCCCTTGACGATCTGGGCCACCCGCTCCGGGTGGACTTTGCCGACGCAGATGTAGTCGGTCATGAACAGCGGTTCGGCCCCGCACACCACGATGTCGTCCATGACCATCGCGACGAGGTCGTGGCCGATGGAGTCGTAGACGCCCATCTGCCGCGCCACGTCCACCTTCGTGCCGGCACCGTCGGTGGCGGAGGCGAGCAGCGGGCGCTCGTAGCGCTTGAGGGCGGAGGCGTCGAAGAGGCCCGCGAAGCCGCCGAGACCGCCGACGACCTCGGGACGGGTCGACTTCCTCACCCAGTCCTTCATCAGCTCGACGGCGCGGTCGCCCGCCTCGATGTCGACGCCCGCGGCGGCGTAACTGGCACCAGTGGTCCCGGACTCGGACATGCCTTGAGGTTCTTTCGTGTCGTTGGGTACGCCGGTCTACGGGCGGCGCAGCGCGTCGGCGCCGCCGACCCCGGCGGTCAGGGTCTGCACACCGTCCACGTCGGCCTTGGCCTGCCCCGCCGTCTCGGACTCCAGCAGGTGCTTGCCCAGCAGCTCCGGGTCCGGCAGATCCATCGGGTACTCGCCGTCGAAACAGGCCCGGCACAGATTCGGCTTGGCGATGGTCGTGGCCTCGATCATCCCGTCGGTGGAGATGTAGGCGAGGGAGTCCGCGCCGAGCGACTTGCCGATCTCCTCCACCGACAGCCCGTTGGCGATCAGCTCCGCGCGGGTGGCGAAGTCGATGCCGAAGAAACAGGGCCACTTGATCGGCGGGGAGGAGATCCGGATGTGGACCTCGGCGGCGCCGGCCTCGCGCAGCATCCGCACCAGCGCGCGCTGGGTGTTGCCGCGGACGATCGAGTCGTCGACGACCACCAAGCGCTTGCCGCGGATGACTTCCTTGAGGGGGTTCAGCTTGAGGCGGATGCCGAGCTGCCGGATGGTCTGGCTTGGCTGGATGAACGTCCGGCCCACGTACGAGTTCTTGACCAGGCCCGAGCCGTACGGGATGCCGCTCTGCTCGGCGTAGCCCACGGCCGCCGGGGTGCCGGACTCCGGGGTCGCTATGACGAGGTCGGCCTCGGCCGGGGATTCCTTGGCCAGACGGCGACCCATCTCGACACGGGAGAGATAAACGTTCCGCCCGGCGATGTCGGTGTCGGGGCGGGCGAGATAGACGTACTCGAAGACGCAGCCCTTGGGGCGGGACTCGGCGAAGGTGGTGCTGCGCAGCCCGTCCTCGTCGATGGCGATCAGCTCACCGGGCTCGACCTCGCGGATGAAGCTCGCGCCGACGATGTCGAGGGCGGCGGTCTCGCTCGCCACGACCCAGCCGCGCTCGAGGCGGCCGAGGACCAGTGGGCGGATGCCCTGCGGGTCGCGGGCGGCGTAGAGCGTGTGCTCGTCCATGAAGGCGAGGGAGAAGGCGCCCTTGACTCTGGGCAGCACCAGAGGTGCCGCCTGTTCCACGGTCAGCGGCTTGCCGTCCTCGCCGACCTGGCCCGCGAGGAGTGCGGTGACCAGGTCGGTGTCGTTGGTCGCGGCGACCTGGGTGGCGCGGCCGCCCGCGCTGGGGAGGTCGGCGACCAGCTCGGCCAGCTCCGCGGTGTTGACCAGGTTGCCGTTGTGGCCGAGGGCGATCGAACCGTGCGCGGTGGCGCGGAACGTCGGCTGCGCGTTCTCCCACACCGAGGCACCGGTGGTCGAGTAACGGGCATGGCCCACGGCGATGTGGCCCTGGAGGGAACCGAGGGAGGTCTCGTCGAAGACCTGGGACACCAGGCCCATGTCCTTGAAGACGAGGATCTGGGAGCCGTTGCTCACCGCGATGCCCGCGGACTCCTGTCCGCGGTGCTGCAGCGCATACAGCCCGAAATAGGTGAGTTTGGCGACCTCTTCCCCCGGAGCCCAGACGCCGAAGACACCGCAGGCGTCCTGTGGGCCCTTCTCGCCGGGGAAAAGATCGTGGTTGAGTCGTCCGTCACCACGTGGCACGCGACCGAGTCTAAGACAGGTCGGGGACTAACCCGAACCGGGTACGGTCCCGCCCCTGTCGGATCCGGCGACGCTGCGGGCGAAACGGCGGCCGGAGGCGTGGCCGGACGCGCCGTACGGGGCAGGACGAGGAGCTGCGTGCCTGGTGAGAGCGGTACGGCCGGGATCTTGCAGTGGGCGAATGACGTCTGCGTCACACTTGCGGCGCGCTGCGCGGCGAGGGCGCCTTAAGCCCGTCGTCGTACGGGATGGGGCCGGGCGGACGGCCCGGACTGGACGAGACTCGTACGGGGTGGGGCGGGGCGGACGGCCCGGAGTGGACGAGACGGCGTAGGGGGTGGCGCCGGGCAACCAGTCGGGAGTGGACGAGGCGGCGTAGGGGGTGGGGCCGGGCGAACGGCCCGGAGTGGACCGGGCGTCGTACGCGGGCGGCTCACATCACGTACAGCGCCCAGGCCGCCCATACCAGCAGCGGCACGGCGATCAACGGGGCCACCGGCCATCCGCGCTCCCGGCGTGTGCTGCTCCGGGAGGGCCGCAGCTGCGGGTGCACGCGCATGGCCGTGACCTCGTCGGCCGCACGGCGGCCGGGGTCGCCCTCGCTCTCGCGGCGGCGCCAGAACCTGGACGGCGCGACGCGCAATCTCCAGACGACGCCTTCGCCGCGCGCGTTCACCCGCAGCTCACCGTTGTCGTACCGGGCGACGCCGAGCTGGTCCCACGACAGATGGTGGACCCGCCACGCTCCGGTCAGCCACAGCCCGTCGCGGTCGGCGGTGGCGCGCCAGTTCAGCATGCCCGCGGCCATCGTGAGCACGGAGCCGAGGAAGATGACGAGCAGGGCGTACCACCAGGGGAAGTCCTGGTCGTTCAGGTAACTGCCGAGCACGGCGATCACGAAGAAGAGGGAGAGGAGCCCGAACGCCCGGTCGGCGAGACGCGGCCCCCAGTGGGCCGGCTCCTCGCGGGGGGCGAGGCGGGCGGCGGTGCGGAGGGTGGCGGCGACGGCCTCGAGTTGTTGGGTCGTGTCGACGCTGCCGCCGAGGAGGGCGTCGAGGGCTTCGTCGTCGCGGGCGAGCGGGGCCGCGGGCGTACGTCGGGAGGACCGGGCGGGGCGTACCGCCTGGAAGGTGTACTCCGTGATGAGCTCGCCCCCGGTGGTGGCGGAGACCAGGGCGACCTCCGCGCGGGCGCAGGGCAGACCGAACAGGACGGCCTCACGGGGGCGAGTGAGGGTGCGCAGGCGGGCGGCGGCTTCCTCCGGGCTGGACGGCTCGTGCTCCGCGGAGCCGTCCGCGTGTTCCGCATCCGCCGAGAGCTCGTCGTCATCGTCCTCGTCGCCATCGTCGTCGTCGGATTCCTGGGCGACGACGCACGAGAAGAGGGGGTCGCGCCCCTCGGGGTCGTCGGCGGCGTAGACCCAGGTGTCGGCTTCGACGTCCTCCTGTATGCGCACCTTCAGGACGGGGACAGGGCCGCGGCGCAGCCCGGAGGCCTTGCGGCGCGCGGAGACTGCGTAGGTGAGCACGGAGACGCCGGAGGCGGCTATCGCGGTGCCGACGAGCTGCCAGGAGCTGAACTCGACCATGTCGAACGGTGCCGCGCCGTTCCCCGCGTACCGGAACGCCGCCGCGCCGGCGGCGCACAGCACCACGCCGGTGGGAATCAGCACGATGCCGCGGGTCAGCCGAGGGAGCGGCTGCGGGAGCGGGCGGGTGCCGGGGCCGGCCGCTGCCAGCGCGGCAAGCCGCTGGAGGCGGCGGTGCCGCAGCCGGACCAGGGCGACCGCCCAGCCGTGGAGGAGGGCGAGCAGGATCAGTGCGTGGCCGGCTGTCCGTGCCGCGTCCTCGGTGGCGAACCCGTCGTACGCGACGAGCGCGCCGAGCAACGGCGCGGTGACGACCGAGAGTTCGGGCAATCGCAGGAACCAGTAGATCTGGGCAAGGGCCAGCGCGGTCTGCGCGACACCGGTCCAGTCGGCGGAGCCGGACGAAGGGGGATCCGCGCCGACGGTTGCGACCGCCATCGCGGCCAGGACCGCCAGGGCGAACGCGGTGGCCGAGCCCAGCGGGTTCGCCCAGCGCGGCGGGGCCGCCGCCCGCCAGTTCTCCGCTTCCCGCGTCGTCCACGGACGGACAGCATCGAACTCTGCCGGCAGGGGCGCTTGGGTCGAACTCATGCCGGGGATTATTGCTCCCGCAGCGCGGCGAGGAAGGAACATTAGTGCTATCCCTGGTCCTCGCTCCGGGAGCTGTTCCGTCTTTGACGGCGAAGTCCCTGCGTATGGCAGGGGAGACCGGATCCGGAAGACCGGATCCGGTCGGATGCGTCCCTCCTGCCCCTGGCGCCGCACCTGACGCGGACCCTCATCCCCTGCGGCATCACGGCCCGGTACGGCTCAGTGCGCTCAGTGCGACTCGGTTCGGTTCGGGTTCGGCAGGGACCGGCTCGGCAGGGCCCGGTTGCGGGACAGCCCGGTTCGGCAGGGACCGGTTGCGGCCGGTACTCGGCACCGCCTGGCCCGGTTGCGGCGCGGTACGGCTCGGCACCGCCCGACCCGGTTCAGTGCGGCTCGGTTGGGTTCGGGGCCGCCCGGTTCGGCTTGGTTTCGGCTCGGGAGCGTGGCTCTGCGTCGAGTCCGGTCCGCGGCCTGGCGTAGATCTGCGACAGGGCACGGTCTGCGGCCGGGCGTGAACACGGTGCCGGTGATGGCCTGGGCCTTTTCGTCTGCCGAGAGCTCGCCTCAGCCCGCCTACCCCAGCAGAGGCAGCAACTCCGACAGGTCGGCGCGCTCGCCGCTGGCGGTGAGCGCCGCTGCGTCGAGCGCGTCCGCCCAGCTCGTACGGCCCGTGGCCAGACGGAGCCAGGTCAGCGGGTCGGTCTCGACGACGTTCGGGGGTGTGCCACGGGTGTGCCGCGGGCCCTCGACGCACTGCACCACGGCGAAGGGCGGGATCCGCACCTCCACCGAGCCGCCTGGCGCCTTTGCCGCCAGGGTGTCGGCGAGTACGCGCGTCGCGGCGGCGAGGGCCTGGCGGTCCAGGGGCAGTGCCGCACCCAGAGCCGCCGCCAGGTCGTCGGAGTGGACGGCAAGCTCAACGCACCGCGTGACCAGGAAGTCGTCGAGACGCATCGCCCCGAGGCGGGCGGCCAGCAGGCGTTCGGCGGGCGCGGAGGCCAGCGCTTGGGACAGACGCTCGGCGACGCGGTCCAGGAGTTCCCGCGGTTCGGTGGACGCGGCGACGGTCCGCGCCCGCTCGTCGACCGCGGGCGCGACGGCGGCCGTCGCGGAGGGCCAGTCGAGCACCGCGACCTCACGCGCGAGCGGCGGGGGCTTTTCGAGATAGGAGCACACGGAGTCCGCGCCGAGCGCGATGTGGACGACGAGGTCGCGGACGGTCCAGTCGCCGAGCCTCGTGGGCAGCCGCCACTGTTCGTCGGAGAGTGCCGCCACCGCTTCCCGTACGTGTGCGAGCTGCGCCCTGACAGCGCCCCGTATCTTCGCGGAGTCGTAGGTACGGGCACGGGTTCTGCGCTGGGCGGGAGGCATGCCGCCGAGCATAGCCACGCAGCGAAGTCGCCCGTCACTGCCGTGGACAGCCTTCCGGACGCGGGCCGATGATGGAACGGCGGGGGGACAAATCAGGATGGAAGGCGTGAATCACTATGGCCGAACACCCCGACTGCACCGTGGTACGCCAGGGCTACGAAGCGTTCGGCAAAGGTGCCATGGAGACCCTGGCCGGGCTCATGACTTCGGATGCCACCCACCACGTGCCCGGCCAGCACATCCTGTCGGGCCACCACAAGGGCCGCGAGGCCTGCCTTCAGCTCTACAGCCGCATCATCGAGGAGACCAACGGGACCTACCGCGTGGAGCTGCAGGACGTGTTCGCCGATGGCCGGGGGCATGTGATGGCCGTGCACAAGACGTACGCCGACCGCGGGGACCGCGGGGTCGAGATGCCCGGCGGCATATTCTTCACCATCGTCGGCGGGAAGGTCAGCGACCTCGACGAATGCGTAGGGGACATCGACGTCGAGAACGAATTCTGGCGCTGAGGGCGGGAGTTCGTCCGCACACCCGCCGGCCCCGCCGCCTGGATGATGGCGGGGTCGCGCCACGCCCGCCCCTTACCCCGCACCTGCACGCCCGCCCCGTATCGCCACGCCTGCCCCTTATCACTGCCGCGGCACGATCTCCGCGTCCTCCGCCGACTCCGCCGACTCCGGCTCCGTCGCCGTCTCCACGCCCGCGCCCGGACCCACGCCCACGCGCACGCCCACGCCCGCGCCCGGACCCACGCCCACGCCCACGCCCGTGCCCGGACCCACGCCCACGCCCGTGCCCGGACGCACGCCCACGCCCGAGCACAGACCCACGCCCGACCCCGCGTCCGTCTCCGTCGCGAACGGTTCGTCGCTCTTCGGCACCCCGATCCCCCTCCACCGGAACGGAACTCCGTTCGCCACATAGGGGTCGGCGTCGTCCATGAGCTGGAAGTGCAGATGCGGTTCGGTCGAGTTGCCGCTGTTGCCGACACGAGCGATCTCCTGGCCCTCGCTCACCCTCTCCCCCTCGTGGACCGATATCGAGCCGCGCCGCAGATGGGCGTAGAGCGCGTAGGTGCCGCCCCCGAGGTCGAGGATCAGGTGGTTCCCGACGAGGCCGCCGGCCCCGGCCAGGTCCCGGAATGATCCCTCGACGAAGAACGGGATCAGAGCGGGCCACGAGTTGCGGCTGAGGCACTGGTCGCGACGACCGGCGCGGACGCGGACGACGGTCGCGTCGGCCACAGCCAGCACCGGCTGTCCGTACGACGGGAAATCGCGGCTCGGGCGGACGACCGGCCAGAAGCCGAAGCGCGGACGCGATCCGTCCTGGGGTTCACTCACGATGTCGATCGCATACGCCTGTCCATAGCTTCGGACGCCGTGGCTGGGGACCTTGTCGGCCGGGCTGTTGAGCGCGCTCCACCGGCCGCTGACCGGCGGCGCGACCTCCAGCGGCGAGGGCTCCGGCGGCCTGGCCCTCCCTGCCGCGTACCGCACAAGCCCTGTGGACAGCCCGAGCGCCAGGGAGCCGAAGAGCGCGACCGGCGGGACCCGTACGAAGATGTCGACGACGACGAGCGCACCGAACAGGCCGAAGAGACAAGGGCGGAGCCATCGCAGCGCTCGCAGCGCCGGGCGATACACGGACATCGGTTTCCTCCTCGGTCGGGTTGTGTGTGCACGAAGGCCGCGGTCAGGACTTGGCAGTGGCGGCCAGGGCGACCAGCAACGGGACCACCCGTGTCGGCGGGATCTCGTACCGCCCGCGCACCGCCGCGTGCAACCAGCCGGCGGCGGTCAACTGCCGCAGATGGTGGTAGATCTGGCCGGATGTGCCGACCCCGTCGAGCTCGGTCAGCTCGGCGGCGGTACGGCGGCCGCCGAGGATCTCCCGCAGCAGACGCAGACGGACCGGCTGGCCGAGCGCGGCGAACGCCTCAGCGGCGTCCGTCCAGTCGCTCTCGACCAGATCATCGGTCGTGCGGCCGTACTGCCACTCGTACTGCTCGCCCGACGGCAGGTGGACCACGCCGGTGAAGAGCACACCGCCGTTCGGCTCCCCCGCATCCGAGAGCTGGGCCTTGAGCCCTTCCAGCGCCCAGAAGTCGGCTCCGCTGGGGAGGGCCGGGCCGCCCCCGTGGCGGCCCGACTCCTCAAGAGCGGCGAGCCGCCGCTCCAACGCTGTGACTCGCTTCTCCAGGCCCATGGCTCGATATTACGTAGTTACGTAGAAGCCGCAAGACCCGGCCGGAAGGTTGTGGAAAACGACTGCGGCCCCGCTCTTCCCTCCCGGGATGAGCGGGGCCGCAGCCCATGTCGCACGCAGCCGGCGACCAAGCCCCTCGGGGCCGGGCAGCGCAAGGACGTCCGGCGCCATCAGGCCAGCAGCGCGGGAATCGTCCCCTCGTGCGCTTCGGCCAACTCGGACAGCGGAATGCCGAACTGCCCCTGGACGTCCAGGACATCGCCGTCCACCACACCGATCCGCGCGGTCGGAAGCCCTCGTGCCGCGCACATGTCCGTGAAGCGCAGCTCCTCGCTGCGCGGCACGGCCACCACCGCGCGCCCCGCCGACTCCGAGAAGAGGAAGACGAACGGGTCGATGCCGTCCGGCACCACGATCCGGGCTCCCTTGCCACCCTTGACGCACGATTCGACCAGGGCCTGGACGAGCCCGCCGTCGGAGAGGTCGTGCGCGGCGTCGATCATGCCGTCGCGCGAGGCGGAGATGAGGATCTCGGCGAGCAGCCTCTCGCGCTCCAGGTCCACCTTCGGCGGCAACCCGCCCAGGTGGTCGTGGACGACCTGCGACCAAGCCGAACCGCCCAGCTCCTCCCGGGTGTCGCCGAGGAGGTGGAGGAGGTGGCCCTCGTGGGCGAACGCCATCGGCGTGCGGCGCGTTACGTCGTCGATCACGCCGAGCACGGCCACCACCGGCGTCGGGTGGATGGCGGCCTCACCGGTCTGGTTGTAGAGCGAGACATTGCCGCCCGTCACCGGGGTGCCCAGCGTCCGGCAGGCGTCCGCGAGACCGCGGGTGGCCTCCGCGAACTGCCACATCACTGCCGGGTCCTCGGGGGACCCGAAGTTGAGGCAGTCGGAGACGGCGAGCGGCCGGGCGCCGGACGCGGCGACGTTGCGGTACGCCTCGGCGAGCGCCAACTGCGCGCCCTCGTACGGGTCGAGCTTGGTGTACCGGCCATTGGCGTCCGTCGCCACGGCGACACCCAAATTGGTGTCCTCGTCGATCCGGACCATGCCGGAGTCCTCCGGCTGCGCCAGGACCGTGTTGCCCTGCACGAAACGGTCGTACTGATCCGTGACCCAGGCCTTGGACGCCTGGTTCGGGGACGCGACGAGGCGCAGGACCTGCTCGCGCAGCTCCTCACCGGTGGCCGGGCGCGGCAGCCGGGCCGCGTCGTCGGACTGCAGCTCGTCCTGCCAGGCCGGCCGGGCGTACGGGCGCTCGTAGACAGGACCCTCATGGGCAACGGTGCGCGGCGGGACGTCGACGATCTGCTCGCCGTGCCAGTAGATCTCCAGGCTGTCCCCGTCGGTCACCTCCCCGATCACCGTGGCGATGACGTCCCACTTCTCGCAGATCTCGAGGAAGCGACGGACGTTCCCGGGCTCGACGATGGCGCACATGCGCTCCTGCGACTCGCTCATGAGGATCTCCTCGGGCGAGAGGGTCGCGTCGCGCAGCGGAACAGTGTCCAGCTCCACGCGCATACCGCCGGAGCCTGCGGAGGCCAGCTCGGAGGTCGCGCAGGACAGACCGGCGCCGCCGAGATCCTGGATGCCGGTGACCAGGTCCTCCTTGAAGATCTCCAGGGTGCACTCGATGAGCAGCTTCTCCTGGAACGGGTCGCCGACCTGGACGGCGGGGCGCTTGGCCGGTCCGGTGGACTCGAAGGTCTCGGACGCCAGGACGGACACGCCGCCGATGCCGTCGCCTCCGGTCCGTGCGCCGTAGAGGATCACCTTGTTGCCCGCGCCCGCAGCCTTGGCGAGGTGGATGTCCTCGTGCTTCATCACGCCCACGCACAGGGCGTTGACCAGCGGGTTTCCCTGGTAGCAGGAGTCGAAGACGACCTCACCGCCGATATTGGGAAGCCCCAGGCAGTTGCCGTAGCCGCCGATGCCCGCGACCACACCGGGCAGGACTCGTCGGGTGTCGGGGTGGTCGGCGGCGCCGAAGCGCAGCGGGTCCATGACCGCGACCGGCCGCGCGCCCATGGCGAGGATGTCGCGGACGATGCCGCCCACGCCCGTGGCCGCCCCCTGATACGGCTCGATGTACGAGGGGTGGTTGTGAGACTCGACCTTGAAGGTGACGGCATAGCCCTGGCCGACGTCGACGACGCCCGCGTTCTCACCGATGCCCACGAGCAGCGCGTCGCTCTCGGGGGCCTTCTCGCCGAACTGCTTCAGGTGGACCTTGCTCGACTTGTACGAGCAGTGCTCGGACCACATGACCGAGTACATGGCCAGCTCGGCGCCGGTCGGGCGGCGGCCGAGGATGGCGTGGATGCGCTCGTACTCGTCCTTCTTCAGGCCGAGTTCGGCCCACGGCTGATCGACATCGGGCGTCTCGGCGGCGTGCTTGACTGTGTCGAGGGTCACGCTCGGTCGCTCCTTCGCGCGTGGTGGTGCTGTCGTCGCGGTTCGGGGCGCTCCATCGCTCCCCCGGCTGATCCGGTGTCGAGCGTCATCAGGCGTTGACCAGCTTCTTGAGGATCGAGGTGAAGAATCCGAGCCCGTCCGTGCCGCCGGTGCCGATCAGCGGCTCCACGGCGTGCTCGGGGTGGGGCATGAGACCGACGACATTGCCCGCCTCGTTGGTGATGCCGGCGATGTCGCGGAGCGAGCCGTTGGGGTTCACGTCCAGGTAGCGGAACGCGACCCGGCCCTCCGCCTCCAGCATGTCGAGCGTGCGCTCGTCGGCGACGTAGCGACCGTCCATGTTCTTCAGGGGGATGTGGATCTCCTGGCCGGCGGAGTAGTCGGCGGTCCAGGCGGTGTTCGCGTTCTCCACGCGCAGCTTCTGCTCGCGGCAGATGAAGTGCAGGTGGTTGTTGCCGAGCATCGCGCCGGGCAGCAGGTGCGCCTCGGTGAGGACCTGGAAGCCGTTGCAGATGCCGAGGACCGGAAGTCCCGCCCGGGCCTCGTCGATGAGGCTGTCCATGATCGGCGAGAAGCGGGAGATGGCTCCGGCCCGCAGATAGTCGCCGTAGCTGAACCCGCCGGGCAGCACGACCGCGTCGACCTGCTTCAGCTCCTTCTCTCGGTGCCAGAGCGCGACCGGCTCCGCGCCGGCCCGGCGGATTGCGCGCTGGGTGTCCCGGTCGTCGAGGCTGCCGGGAAAGGTGACGACGCCGATACGGGTATTGCCGCGGCCCGCAGGGCCACCGTTGGGGGTGGCGGTGGGCGACGGGGAGGTCACGACTCGACCTTCACGGTGAAGTCCTCGATCACGGTGTTGGCGAGGAAGGTCTCGGCCATCTTGCGAACCCGGTCCAGGGCGGCGTCGTCGGCCGGCCCCTCAAGCTCGAGTTCGAAGCGCTTTCCCTGGCGGACGTCGGAGATTCCCTCGAAACCGAGGCGGGGCAGCGCACGCTGCACCGCCTGACCCTGAGGGTCGAGGATCTCCGGCTTGAGCATGACGTCGACTACGACGCGTGCCACTGGCACTCCCGGTGGTGTGGTGCGTAAGGCGGTTCCCTCAGCGTACCCCGGAGAAATTTCTACGCGAGTAGATATCCACAGTCCGGTCACGTTTGCGCATCGTCGCCAGTTCCCCCTGTGGAAAGTCAAGGGAAAACCGTATGGTCACCGATTGCAGCATGACACGCGGAGCGAATTCACAGGGCTTCGCATAGCAAAGGCTGCCGCTGTAAAAATGAAAAAGAACTGTCCCCGAACTCCTGGCGACCCGCATCTGCCCACGTCAATGCGGCACGCCACAAGAAAGGACCGATATCCGTGGCTCAGCGCGTAGTGGTCACACTCTCCGACGACATGGACGGCGGGGAAGCGGCGGAGACGGTCACCTTCGGCCTCGACGGCAGGTTCTACGAGATCGACCTCAACACATCCAATGCGAAGAAACTGCGGGGAGCCCTCGCCCCTTATGTGGAGGCGGGCAGAAAGCGGTCCAAGTCGGGCAAGACCTATCGCCGCACCGCCGTGGCACCCGACCCCGCGGCCGTGCGCGCCTGGGCGAAGTCGCACGGCATGGAGGTCCCCCCGCGGGGCCGCATCCCCAAGAGGGTCTACGAGGCGTTCAACGCGTCGAGTTGAGCGGACCCGGGTGAGGGAACGAGCTGACCCCGGGCGCCTCTGGGCGCGTACCTCGTCCGGGTGGAGTCCGGCCACGACCCGACTTGCACGGGACCCCGGGCGATCAGCTAAAGTCTGCAGCGCACCGCGGGGCGAGGCCGAGGCCGCACCTCACGGAGTTGCGCGGGTGTAGCTCAGTAGTAGAGCGCCCCCTTTCCAAGGGGGAGGCGCAGTGTGCGATCCCTGTCACCCGCTCTCATCACTTTCCGTCCCCCTCCATGGATCGGGTACAGTGATGGACGCACCGGGCGGTGAAAGCCGGTCGGGAGCATGCGGACGTAGCTCAGTTGGTAGAGCGCAACCTTGCCAAGGTTGAGGTCGCGAGTTCGAGCCTCGTCGTCCGCTCCAGCGAGAAGGCCCTGGTCACTGGACCAGGGCCTTCGCCGTTTCCGGGGCCTCCGTGGTCACCGGGGCCTTCGCCGTTGCGGAGGTCCGGGGCCTCCCCTGCCGTACGGCACATGCGCTTCTCCGTGGCCGCGGAGAGATGTCCGCCCTGGTCGGGACGACGGCGCCGGGAAGGCCTCGACGCTCTGCTGGGTCTGGGCCGCTACCGAGCGCGTACAGGTGCTCTCGGCCGATGACGAGCACCTCATTCGGGCAGTATTTGGCCGGCGCTGCTCGCCCTGGCGGACGATCTGCTCATGGTCACCGAAGTCCGTCCGGGCCCGGGGCGGTCGTCATGGCGCGGGACCACCGGCCCGATGTGGCGGTTCTGGACCTGCGGATGCCCGGCGCGGACGGTGTTGCGGTCGCCACATCGCCGCGGTCCGAACTGCCCGGCTGCCGGACGATGATCGTGACGAGCCACGCCAGGCCCGGACATCTGAAGCGGACACAGGCGGCCTGGGTGCGCGGGTTCGTACCCAGGACGGTCGCGGTCCGGCGCTTCGCCGACCGCGACACCGTCCGCACCGTGCACGGCGGAAACCGTTACCCGGCACCGGACTTGGCGGCCGAAGCGATCAGTGCCCACGACTCCCCGCTCACGGCGCGCGAGGCGGAGGTGCTGCAACTCGCCGCCGACGGCGCACCGGTGGCGGAGATCGCCGGGCGGGCCGCGCTGGCGCAGTGAACCGTCCGCAACTACCTCTCGTCCGCGGCCTCGAAGTTGTCCGCGGAGAACCGTCGTCCGGCCATGGGCACGGCACGCGAGCGGGGTTGGATATAGTGGGTCCGCACACGGCGCCCAGGGCGCCGGGCGCGCGGACGTGGCTCAGTTGGTAGAGCATCACCTTGCCAAGGTGAGGGTCGCGAGTTCGAATCTCGTCGTCCGCTCCGTACGAAGGAGCCCCGGTCATTCCAGTGACCGGGGCCTTTCCCTGGGGGGCCGAGCGGCGGGCCCGGCTCTCCGACCCGTCCTGCAGGCCGGCCGTCCCGGCGGAACGCCCTTGTCCTGCCGGGACCTGGGGCCGTTACGACCAGGGCCGGCCGGTCAGAGCCTCGTACGCCTCCACGTACTTCGCCCGGGTCCGCTCGACGACCTCCATCGGTAGTGCCGGGGGCGGCTGCTCGCTGTGCCGGTCCCAGCCGGAGGCGGGCGAGGTCAGCCAGTCGCGGACGTACTGCTTGTCGAAGGACGGCTGCGCCTGGCCAGGCTCCCAGGTGTCGGCGGGCCAGAAGCGGGAGGAGTCCGGCGTCAGCACCTCGTCGGCGATGACGAGGGTGTCGGCGTCCATACCGAACTCGAACTTGGTGTCGGCGAGGATGATCCCGCGCTCCCGTGCGACGTCACGGGCGCGGCCGTAGACGGCGAGCGTGGCCTGGCGCAGGTCGGCCGCGATCTTGGGGCCGACCTGACGAGCCACCTCCTCGTACGGGACGTTCTCGTCGTGGTCGCCAACCGCGGCCTTGGTGGCGGGGGTGAAGATCGGGGCGGGCAGTTCGGAGCCGTCGACCAGGCCCTCGGGGAGCGCGAGACCGCAGACCATACGGCTCTCCCGGTACTCGGCGAGGCCGGACCCGGTGAGGTACCCGCGGGCCACGCACTCGACGGGGAGCATGCTGAGGGACTTGCAGACGAGCGTGCGGCCGGTCCAGTCGGCGGGCGCACCTTCGGGGACGTCGGCGCCGATGACGTGGTTGGGGATCAGATCGGAAAGCAGATCGAACCACCACAGGGAGAGCTGGGTGAGAACGCGCCCCTTGTCCGGGATCTCGGTGGGCAGCACCCAGTCGTAGGCGGAGATACGGTCACTGGCGACCATGACCAGGTCACCTGTCGCGTTCTGGTACAGGTCCCGCACCTTGCCGGTGTGCAGGTGCACCAGGCCCGGCACCTGGACAGGCTCGGGCTTTTCCACGAATCCGGACACACTGCCTCCGCGTTGATCGTTCCTGGAGTCGGTCACGATTCTCCCGTATCGGCCCCGCTCCCTCTCTCCAGGGTGCCGCTCGGCAGCGCGAGGGCGGCGGTGCTGCGGTGTGGAGCCGTCGGTCAGTCGCGCTTGCAGATGCGGTCGAGCAGGTTTGCTGTGGCGCGCTGGACACGGGCATCGACATGGCCGGGGCGGTCGAGCGCGGGCGACCATGCGAAGGTGCCCGAGGCGAAGACGATGGCACCGCTGGGTGCCTCGTACAGGGACGTCTCCTGGAAGCGCACTTCGCCTTCGGTGTCCTCGTAAGGGGAGTGGGCGAGCAGCATGCGATGGCTGTGGTCGGGAAGGGGCGTACGGGGGAAGTAACGGTCCGCCTCACCGGCGACGAGTCCGGGCAACTCGTCGTTCTCCGTGGCTCCGGTTGCCTCCCAGAGCCAGTGGCCCGCGTTGCGGACGACCATGGGACGGGGCTCGGGGACACGGCCCGCGTACTGGATGCCCAACAGCATCTGTTCCGGGCGCCCCAGTTCCCGCCACAGCGCTGGTCTCCCCGGGCCGCGGCGCTTGCGGCAGGTGAGGAGGCGATCGGGGGCCCCCGAGGGGGACGGGGACAGCTCGACCTGCCAGTACATGGTGTTGGCCGAGAGAAAGACGAGGGAGGTGCCGCTGTCACGGGCCTGCTCGACCGTGCGGCGCATGGGGACCGACCAGTACTCGTCGTGCCCGGGAAAGACCAGGCCGCGGTAGCGGGTGGGGTCGACGCGGCCCGCGTGCAGATCGCGGCTGTCGGCGTACGCGATGTCGTAGCCGTAGCGCTCGGCCCAGCGGATGAAGTCGTAGGCGTGGCCCACGTGCAGGGGCAGGCCCGCCCCCGCGAAGGGGCGGTCGAAGGAGACCGTAACGGCGGCGTCCTTCTCGCCGAGCAGCCGGCCCTCCTCGTCCCAGGCGTGGTAGAGGCTCGCGCCCGTGTGACCGTCCTCCGGATACAGGTTGTACGCCTGCCACGTGATGTCCGGGAGCAGGAGGAGCAGATCGGCGACGGGAGGGGCGGTGCGCTCGCGCTCGCTCCGCACGAAGTCCGGGTGGACGTCGGGGGACGGGGCGTGGGTGACGGGCGGGAGGTCCCGGACGGTGAACGGGATGTGGCTGCGGTAGCCGTCAGCGGTGGTGAGCACGGCGACATAGGCGCCGTCGGACCAGTGTGTGGGGACCTGCAGGCGCCAGGACAGCCACCAGTGGTGGCAGGAGACGGTGCGGTCCGCGGTGAGCGGGGCGGGCTGGATGATGCCGGAGAGCCGTGGGCTGGTGGTGATCTTCGCGGCGCCGTCGCCGCCGTAGTGGCCGATGCGGTAGACGTCGACGGAGAACTGCTGGGGCGGGTCGACGGTGATCCGGAAGTCGATCGCCTCGCCGGGGGCGACTGCGCCGGTGGAGGCGAAACCTTTGATCTGACGGTTCACATCGTCGGCGGTGCGGGGGCCGGGCGCGCCGGCGGGGCCGCCGCCGGGTCTGCGGCGTGCGGTGCGGGGGCCGGGGATCGCGGGGTCGACGGCACCGGTGCCCCGGCCGTCGCCCTGCCCGTCGGTGGCGACCGACGGGTCCACGTACCACGGCACCATGTGGCCGGTGTCGTCGAAGTAGCTCTCGCTGCCCCGCAGCCAGGGCAATGGGCCTTGACCGAACGGGTCGGAGACGGCGTGTGCGAGTGCGCCCGACTCCCAGCGGCGGATCCGATCCGTAGTCACGGACGATCCCTCCCCTCCCGGACCTGGTGCTCCCCTGACCGCTTACAGCACATCACACTCAGCGCCGTGTTCGTAACTGTTCGTGGTGATTCGATGTCAGTCAGTGTGGTGTCAAGCGGTGATCGGATAGTGGAAATGGGATGTCCGTACTGATGTGTCCTGATTCTGCGGACTGGTGGGACATGTGGGGCCACTGGTACGAGTGCCCGGATCGCTGGGCGTAGGCGGTCGCATATGCGCGTTTGCGCGGCGGCGCGGTTGCGGTCAGACGAGGCGGACCGGTTTCTCCGGCCGTACGCCCGCAGCCGCGAGCCATTCGCGGAGCGGTCCCGGGTCGCCGTCCTCCAGCAGGTTCAGCACCGGCGTCCCGAGGTCGGCCCCCCGCTTTCCCGCGACGAGGAGAACCGGCCCGTCCAGCCAGTCGAGACCAGGAGCCGCCCCCGCGGTGTCCACGGCGGCGCAGCAGACCATGGCGGTGATGTGGTCGGCGAGCAGTTCGCGGCCCGAGCGGGGCGCCTGCACGGGGAAGAGCGGAGCGGCGGGCGCGGTCGCATCGCTCCACACGGCCCCGTCGAACGGCGGGGGAAGCGGGACGGGCTCCTCCGCGCCCAGCTCCGTTGCCGCGGCTGCCGCCGCGCGCCGGCCCGCCGCCTCCTCGCGGGCCATCTCCGCGCTGAGCCGCTCGGCCAGCTTCTCGCCGATCCCGACGCCGTCGGCGGACGCGAGCCGATCGACGACCCGGGCGAGGGTCGGCCCGAGCAGCGGCGCCCCGGTCGGAGTGCCGGGGCCGGGGGCCGGGCCGTCCGTCGGCTGTGCCGATGCAGAGGTCGCGAAGTCCGTCGCCTGTGCTGCCCGGTGTCCGGCCCTCGGAACGCCGTCCTCGGCGGCGGGGCCCTGCGGCGCTTCGTGCGCACCGCGCGTGGACGCCGCCCCCGGCGCGTCTCCGCCGGGCGAGGCGGTACGCGGGTCGGCGGGGGGCCCGTCGGGCCGTACGGCAGGGGCGGCTTCCGCGAGCGTGTGCCCGTCAGCGGCCGCCGGATCCGGCGCCCCGGCACCCGTCGGATCCGGCGCCCCGGCGTGCGACTCCGGCGCACCGACCGCACCGGGACCGGCGGCGCCCTCGGGCAGGCCCGGGGCGTGCGGGGGCAGCTCGTCCAGAACGCGGTGGAGGCGGGCGGCCTCCAACCGCCATTTGCGGTCGACGACCTCCTCCGGATACGCCGCCCAGTCGACGGGGCTCCAGTCCGGGCCGGGTCGCGCGGGCCCGCCGTGGAACAGGCGGGCGGCGAGCAGCGACGCCGCCTCGTCCACGATGCCCGGCTCCTCCAGCAGATCGCAGGCGGGCCGCTCCCCCAGGCGTGTGGCGAAGCCCTCCGCCAGCCGGTCGCGCCGGGAGAGTTCGGTGAGCGCCGAGACCACTCCCGCGTCCAGGCGGGACGGCCAGCGCCCCATGCGCCACGCGGGCATGGCCACACGGGTCAGCAGCCGGTCCCAGCCCGCGTAGGCGAGGCCGACCTGCTCCTGGGCGACGATCCTCAGCCCGTAGTCCACAGCCTGTGCACGACTCGATGCCGCCGCGGCGACGCCGCGCTCCATCTCGGCCGCCCTGTCCCGGCAGCCCCGCAGCATCAGCCGCACCAGCCAGCCGACGAAGGCCAGGTGTCTGCGGCGGGCCGTGACGGCCACGGCCGCGTCCAGGTCCCGTACGAATCGGCGGGCGGCCGCTATGTCCGGATGCGCCGAGGGGCCCGTACCCGCGACGACCGGCGCGAGTATCGCGCGCAGCTCGGCCACCCGCATCCACCACAGGAACGGCGAGCCGATGACCAGGACCGGCGCCTCCTGTCCCCGTCGACCGCCGCTTCCGCCGGGCCTGCCCGCGGGCGGGCGCGCTTCGCCGAGATGGGCGCGGTCCTCCAGCCAGCTGTCGCAGTCGGGGGTGAGCGCCATGGCGGAGGGCGCCGGTACGTCGAGGCGGTCGGCGAGGTCACGGACGAGGCGGTAGAGGTCCGGGGCCGCGGTCTCCGGGATCGGCACGGTGGGGCTGACCGCGGGACTGGCCCGTACGAGCACGGAGGCGACGGCGAGGGCCAGCAGCAGCACGGCGACGGCCACACCCGTGACCGTCCAGCGCACAGCGTCCCAGGCGGCGCCCCCGATCCTGCCCGTGGCGTCCGCGGCGAACAGCACCACGGCTACGGCCGCGGGGAGAAGCGCCACGGTCAGCGCGGCGCTGCGGGTGCGCAGCACGGCCAATGCGCCGGTGCGCGCGAAGTGCATGCCCGGCTCCGCACCGGACGTCTCGGACACGATCGAAAGTCACCCCCTGCTCGCTTACTGGTGCACCACCGGCCTCCGGTCCTTGCGACCGCGGCCGTTTGCGGCTTGCTCGCTTCCCCCACTGTGGCACCGGGATCCGACATCGCAATGCCGGTGGGCCAGTTGCCGGACGTACGGCACGACCGACGACGGCGGCTCTGGTGCTCCGCCTCCGCGGAACCCTAGTTGGGGGGTGCGGGTGCGTCAGCCGTATGACGGAGCGGTCACTCGATTGAATGGCTTTGGTCAAAGCCGGTTCCGCCGGACTTGGCCCACAGGGCACGTAGGCCCGGCGGACCCTGATTTCGGCTCTGGCACGACCTGGGAGAAAACGTTCCATCGCCACGGTCACGTACCGGCCGTCCACGGTCGCGGGCAGGGGCCCGCGAGGGCCGCACCACGTCAACCGGAGCCATGTACGACGTCGCGAGCCGGCGCCGGGACCGGTACGGCGTTCGACACTCGCGCCGGCGAACGGGTGCCGATGGCCGTACCGGTTGCCGTACTGGGGCCGTACTGGGGCCGTGCCGGGGAGGCGCCGTTCGGCCGCACACCGCACGACGGCGTTCGCCACGACCCACCACCCGCGCCGCGGCGTCGCAACGAGCCCGCCGCGCCCCCGTGAGACCGCTCCGGCGGAGCAGTCCGGAAGGCTCAGGCCTCGCCCGCCGCCTTGGCGGCGATGTCGGCGCGGTGGTGGGAGTCCGCCAGGCGGATCAGCGACACGGCACCGTACGCCCGCGTACGGGCGGCGGTCAGATCCGGGCCCGTCGCCGTCACCGACAGGACGCGGCCGCCCGCGCTCAGGATCTCGCCGGACTCGGCCCGCTTCGTCCCCGCGTGCAGCACGTACGCGTGCCCGTCGTGCTGCTCCGCCTCGTCCAGGCCTTCGATCGGGTCGCCCGTGCGCGGCGTCCCCGGGTAGTTGTGGGAGGCGATGACGACCGTGACGGCGGCGCCGTCGCTCCAGCGCAGGGGCGGGAAGGAGATCAGCGCGTCGGTCGCCGCGGCGTACAGCAATCCGGAGAGCGGCGTTCTGAGGCGCGCGAGGACGACCTGGGTCTCGGGGTCGCCGAAGCGGGCGTTGAACTCGATGACCCGCACGCCGCGCGAGGTGATCGCCAGCCCGGCGTACAGCAGGCCGGAGAAGGGCGTGCCTCGGCGGCGAAGCTCGTCCACGGTCGGCTGGAGGACGGTCTCCATGACCTCGTCGACCAGCTTCGGATCGGCCCACGGCAGCGGCGAGTACGCGCCCATGCCGCCGGTGTTCGGGCCTTCGTCGGCGTCGTAGGCGCGCTTGAAGTCCTGGGCGGGCTGGAGGGGGACGACCGTCTCGCCGTCCGTCACCGCGAACAGCGAGACCTCGGGCCCGTCGAGGAACTCCTCGATGACGACGCGGTCGCATGCGAGCGCGTGGCGGCGGGCCGCCTCCACGTCCTCCGTGACGACGACGCCCTTGCCCGCGGCGAGGCCGTCGTCCTTGACGACGTACGGCGCCCCGAACGCGTCCAGGGCCTCGTCGACCTCCTCCGGGGTGGTGCAGACGTACGACCGTGCGGTGGGCACGTTGGCCGCAGCCATGACGTCCTTGGCGAAGGCCTTGGAGCCCTCGAGCCGCGCGGCCTCCGCGGACGGCCCGAAGGCCGCGATGCCGCGGGCGCGTACGGCGTCGGCGACCCCGGCGACGAGCGGCGCCTCGGGGCCCACCACGACCAGGTCGGCGCCCAGCTCGGCCGCGAGAGCGGCCACGGCGGGGCCGTCGAGGGCGTCCACCTGGTGCAGCTCGGCGACCTCGGCGATGCCGGCATTGCCCGGAGCGCAGTGGAGGGCGCTGACGTCGGGGTCGTGGGAGAGGGAGCGGCACAGGGCGTGTTCGCGGGCGCCGCCGCCGATGACGAGGACCTTCACACGCTTCAGGGTAATGGCCCGCGCCCAGGGCCCCTTCGGCCGCCCCTCCCCGGCCCGTCCGACCGGGCGCTCCCGGGCCCCTCCGGCCGCCCCCCTCCCAAGCCCATCCGGCCGCCCCTCCCCGGCCCCTCCGGCGGCACCTCCCCGGCCCGTCCGACCGGGCGCTCCCACCCCCTGCCACGACGCCTCCCCCGTACGAACGCGTTCCGGTTTTCGCGCAACGCGTCCCGGCTTCGCAGGGCCGCGCGGTCCGCGGTCCGCGGTCCGCGGTCCGCGGTCCGCGGTGCGCGGTCCGCGAGGGTCGGCAGCCGGGCAGCGCACGGGCGGGGCCCGTCCCCTCGCCTCTGCCCTTCCGTACGGAAGTGGGTGACCCCGCGCCGGGCACTCTTTCGGGTGAGCTGTCGGCCGCGTCTGTCCCGGACACAGCACTCCTTCCGGGCGGAAATCCCGCGTTCCCCGGCGCGTTGCGCGCGCTTCGGCGGTAGGAATGTGGGCCGCGCAGCGCATCCGGCGTCGCGTGGCCGCGGCCCCCTGTCGGCCTCACGCCGCAGATCGCCCGCGCCCGCATCGCGTCGCACCGCACCACCCGTGGGGCACCGCAGGGTGCTGTACAGGTGGCGCCGCCCCGCGTCGCGCGATCGCATCGGATCGGATTCGCATTGCACCGCCATTGCAGAGGGAGCGCACGGGTGAGCCAGCCGGAGATGCAGCCCGAAGGGCTTCCGCGGGAGGAGGGCGGAAACAGGCAGAGCGGTACGGGCCAGGGCGACCTGCTCGGGCGGCCTTTCCCGCACGGCGACTGGGGCGAGCCCGCTGAGCGCCTCGAGGAGCTCTACCTGTGGGTCGAGGAGCGCGCCCTGCGCACCGCCGACTGGTATCTGGCCGACCGCCGCTGGAAGCGGCGCGCAGCCCGCGCCCTGCGCCTGGGCACGGCCGGCACGGGCTCGGTTGCCCTCGCGTTGCCCCTGCTCGATGTGACGGGCGTCCTCGGCGACGGCACCGGCTGGGGCTTCCTCGCCCTCCTCGGCGCCGTCGCGTGCGCGGGATGCGACCGCTTCTTCGGCGTGACGTCCGGGTGGATGCGGAGTGTGGCCACGGCCCAGGCGGTGCAACGGCGGCTGGAAGTGCTGCAGTTCGACTGGGCGTCCGAGTGCGTACGCGAGGTCCTGGGACCGACCGAGGGCACGGCGAGTGAGGCCGCCGAGCGCTGTCTGACGGTGCTGCGCCGCTTCTCGGAGGACGTGTCGGAGCTCGTACGGTCGGAAACCGCGGACTGGATGGTGGAGTTCCGGTCGACCCCGGCGCCGCTGCACACCCAGTCGCTGGTGCCGTGGGCGCCGCGGCCGGAGCAGAGCGGGCAGCACGTGAGCCGCTTCCCCCTCCCGCCGCCCACGGCCCGGCCGAGCATGCCGCGCCAACGCCCCCCGGAGGCACCGCGCTGAGCCGTGTCCGCCGGTGCACGCCTTGCGGCCGAGCCGCCCCCTCGCCGGTCAGCCCAGCCCGGTGACCAGCCGAGCCGCCCCCTCGCCAGTCAGCCCAGCCCGGTCGGCCCGGGGCGGCCCGCCGTCCTGGGCAGGCGGCCGACGACGCGCTCGGACGAGACGAGGGTCCGGACGACGGGCCGGGAGAAGGCTCAGCTGAAGACGATCATCGACCCCTGGCCCAGGCTGCGCGTCGCCGCGGCGTGGAGCCCCAGCCAGACGTGCCTTTCGCGCGCGTAGGGACTGTCGTCGTACGGCGCGGTGGCCGCGGGCTCCTCCAGCGACGTGGGGCGGACCGGAGCGGCGGGCGCCGCGGGCGGATTGGCCGGGTCAATGCCGATCGACGGTGCGACCGCCTCCAGTTCGCGCAGCAGTGCGTTGCTGGACCCCAACGGGCCGCCGCCCGCCATGAGTTCGTCGTTCGCCAGCGGCCGGCCGAAGTCGACCGGCACATAGGCACCCGCGTGGTCGTAGTGCCAGACGAGGTGCGACTGCTGGGCCGTGCCCTCGAACATCTCCAGCAACTGCTCGTAGTCGCCGCCCAGTTCGTCGACCGGGGTCACGGGGAGCCCGCAGATCTGCAGCAGATAGGCCCGGCGCAGAAAGTGCAGCGCGTCGTAGTCGAATCCCGCGACGGGGGCGACCTCCCCGGACAGACCCGGCATGTAGCCGAAGACCGGAACCGGTGGCAGGCCCGCTTCGTTCAGGGCCTGGTTGTAGATCGCCAATTCGTCGGCGAAGGGGTTGTCGGGGCTGTGGCACAGCACATCGACGAGGGGGACCAGCCACAGGTCACAGGCCACGGGCGCTCTCTCTCGGTCGCTTCTTGTCGGTCTCGGTCATCGCGGCGACGGCTGCCGCCGCCGAAGCTCTTCCTGTCAAGCGTGTACCCAGGCTCGGTACCAGGGATGATGCGACGGACGTGCCAGCGTAGTCCCCTGCCCGCACCGCGCGTCGAGCGACGTCCCACGACCGGCGTCGGCCGTCGCACCACCACCGTCGCGCGTCTGCCGTCGCACCACCACCATCGGCCGTCCGCCCGACGCGCGTCTGCCGTCGCACCACCACCATCGGCCGTCCGCCCACCGCCCGGTGTCAGCCGACGTCCCACAGCCAGGCGTCGCCCACGCGCTCGCCCCGCCGCCCCAGCAGCCGCTCGACGGTGAGGCGCAGCGCCTCCTGGTACGGCTGCGGCCCGATCACCAGGGCTCCGGCGCGCCAGAAAGCGAGGTCCGCTTGTGCGGCCCGCTGTTCCCGGGGGCCGATGGGCGGGACTCGGCCGGTCCAGCCCACGTCCCGGAGCAGATCGTTGGTGGGGCGGGGCGGGGGGCCGTAGATACCGGTCTTCTCGGGGCCGAAGGGCCCGTTGAAGTAGCCCCCGGGCAGCGGGAAGCCGAACCCGCCGTCGATCTGCCACTTCAGCGCGCTCGCCTCGGCCGGTGACGGCAGCGGTACGGGTACGAGGGACCGGCCCGGTTCGACGTACGACCGCCAGGTGCCGTCGGCGACGAGGCTGGGTACGAGGGGCCGTTCGACCGTCTCCAGCGGCCTGGGCACGATGGGCAGCAGTGCGGCGAGGAGCGCCAGTCCGCCCGCCACCCGGACGACCAGGGCGCGGTGGCGCCTGTCCTGCTCCTCGTCGGCCCCTGCCCTACGGATCTCCGCGGCGGTATCGGCCACGACGGTCCACGCCAGGGCGAGGAGCATGCCGATGACGGGGGCGCACACCATCGCGTAGCGCGACTCGATGACCGACTCGAACAGGGGCAGCCGGTCGAAGATCCACCAGGGGCCGGGGGTCGCCGCGTCGGTCCACGGCAGCGGGATCCGTGCACCGAGGGAGAGCAGCGCGGCCATCAGACCGGTCCAGGTGAGGACGCGGACGGCCACGCGGTCCCACAGGACGACGGTGACGACGAGCAGGAGTGAGACCAGCGGCCAGCCGTAGAAGGCGTTCTGCTCGGTCGGGTTGATCGAGAGCTCGGAGGCACGCTGTTCGTCACCGGCCAGCGCCTGCTCGGAGAACTCGACGAAGGCCAGAGGCGGGTTGCCGGTCGGGCCGTGCAGGATGCTGCCGTAGCTCTGGTCTCCCTGGAACTGCCAGTAGAGCGGGTACGCAACGAGGGGCAGGCAGACGACCGCGGCGATCGCGAGACCGCGCAGCAGGGGTGGGGCGGCCGCGCGGGCGGCGGCGGGGCGGATGCAGGCGTAGCCGACGGCGAAGAACAGCATGCCCGTCGCCGCGAGCAGCAGCGCCTCTTCGCCGAGGAAGACCTGCCAGGTCAGCAGGAGCCCGAGGATCACTCCGTGCCGTACGGTGCCGCCGCGGGCGGGCGCGGACGCGTCGGGCTCTCCGGGTGCGAACTTGCCGGGCTCCGCGTGTGCGTATGCGCCGGGCTCCCCGGGTGCAGGTGCGCCGGGCTCCGCGTGTTCGTACGCGCCGGGCTCCCCGGGCGCGAACTTGCCGGGCTCCGCGTGTGCGTACGCGCCGGGCTCCCCGGGTGCAGGTGCGCCGGGCTCCCCGGGTACGGGTGTGCCGGGCTCCCCGGGCGCGAACTTGCCGGGCTCCGCGTGTTCGTACGCGCCGGGCTCCGCGTGTGCACGTACGCCGGGCTCCCCGGGTACGGGTGTGCCGGGCTCCCCGGGGGCGAGCGGGGTCACGACGGTTGGCGGGCACAGGCGCAGCGTCCGGTCGATGATCAGGGGGATCACGAACAGCACGACCAGGTTGGGGTGGGCATTGGCGTGCGAGATCATCGGCGGCGCGAACGCGGCGACGGCGCCGCCGAGGACGGCCGCCCCCCGCCGGCGGGTGAGGTACTTCCGGATGAGCCAGTACCAGGCGGTGGCGGTCGCGGCGAGGCCGCCGGTGAGAGCGGCCGCGAAGGCCGCGGTCGCGCCGAAGAGGGCGGTCACCGGGGCGAGGGGCACGGACAGTCCGAGCATGACGGTGTTCGCCATCAGGTTCACACCGAGCGGGAAGTTCTGGAGGATCGTGAACAGCGGGTCGTCGCCGTGCAGAACGTTGTGGCCGGTGACGGCGAAGAACCACTCCCACTGGTTCTGGTCGCGCATGCTGTCCGCGAGATAGGCGCGGTCGAGGTCGGACCACAGGTTCACGTAGAGCAGGAGGGCCGCGAGCAGATAGCCCGCGGGGACGGCAAGGGACGCGGGGCGCATCCGGCCGCGGAGGCGGAGGCGGAGGCGGACGACGCGCGGGGAGCCCGGAGTCCGGTCGGGGGGCGCCTGGTGCGCGGCCGTCGCAGCCGGGTCCTTCGGAGGCTCCGTGCCGTCCGCGGGGTCCGCCTGGTGCGTGGTGCCGGCGGTCACGGCGTCCCCGTCGCGCCGAGCCGGACCCGGATGACCTCGGCGAGCACCTTCGCGTAGTCGAGGGGGCCGACCTTGGACCCCGGGCGGTGTGCCCAGCGCACCGGGACCTCGGCTATCGGCCAGCCGCTGGCGTGGAACATCCGCAGTATCTCGACGTCGAAGCCCCAGCCGTCCGTACGGGCGAGGGCGAAGGCCGTACGGGCCTTGTCGCCGTCGAAGAGCTTGAAGCCGCACTGGGTGTCGCGGATCCCGGGCACTGCCACGGCCTGAATGAGCCGGTTGCCCGCTTTGCCGAGGAGTTCGCGCAGGATGTGCTGGCGCGCCTCGATGCGGGCGCCGGGGCGGGCGCGCGAGCCGATCGCGGCCGCGTAGCCCTGGTCCAACCGGTCGTGCAGCAGGGCCAGTTCCTCGATCGGGGTGGCACCGTCGGCGTCGCAGAAGAGCACGCGCCGCCCGCGCGACGCCCGCATCCCGATGCGTACGGCGTGACCCTTACCGCGGTTGACGGGCGCGCGCAGCAGACGGATACGGGGCTCGGCGTCCGCGGCCTCGGCGGCGACGGCGGCGGTGCCGTCCGTGGAGCCGTCATCGACGACGATCAACTCCCAGCGGCGTCCGGTGGCCCGCAGATAGCCGCACACCTCGTCGATGCCGGGCCGCAGCCGCTGTTCCTCGTTGTAGGCCGGGATCACCACGGTGAGGTCGATGACCGCCGTCGTCGACTCGGCAGCGGTCTGCTGCCTGGGCGCGGGCAGCGCCGCCCGGTCTACGGCGTCCATGCCTAGCCTCCCCCTTTGCGGTCGACCGTGTGTACGGTACCGGCCCTTGACGCCGTTCTTCAGGGGTCCCGGGCACCGATCTCCGGTATCCGGATCATCGGGAAGCACTCCCGGGTGGTGCGGATGCGCGGCGCGGCGCACGTGGCGGACGCGTGCGGGCCGTGGTGGACACGGGCGCGGGGCGGGGGGCGTCCGCGCGCCTGAGAGGCGGGAGTTCGGGCATCAGTCGCCCTGCATCAGCTTCTTGAGGAACCTCAGGGAGTGGTCGTCGTACTCGGCGATCAGGCGCTGGGCGGCTGCCGGGTCGCGCCGCTCGACGGCCTCGATGAGCGTGCGGTGCCCGCTCCACAACCGCCCCTTGAGATCCGGCTCCTGACGCAGGTACGGCACGGCGAACGCCCAGCACTGCATCCGCATACGGTGAAGGAAGTCCGAGATGTACGGGTTTCCGGCGAGAGAGGCCAACTCGCGCCAGAATCGCAAGTCGTACCCGATGAGGATGTCCAGGTCCCCGGCCTTCGACGCGCGCTCGGCCTCCTCGGCCCTGCGGCGTACGGAGGCGAAGGCGCGCGCGGTGGCGCCGCGCAGCAGATGCTCCGTCCCGTACTGGAAGATGCCGTCGACTATGAGGGCGCGGGCCTCGACCATGTGACGGAAGTCATCGAGTGTGAAGGAGTGCACCTGGAAGCCGCGATGGTGCTCCATGTCGACGAGCCCCTGAGCGGCAAGGTCGACGAGCGCCTCGCGGACGGGGGTGGCGGAGACGCCGTACTGCTCGGCGATCTCTTTGACCGTCACATGACGGTCGGCGGGGAGGCGGCCGGCGAGGATCTCGTCGCAGAGCGCCTCGGCGATCTGCTGGCGCAGCGTGTTGCGAGTGACAGTGACGGCGGAACGGTCCCCGCCGCCCTGCTGGTCGCGGCCACTGCCACCCCGCATCGGTCCGTCTCCTTCCACGGGCCGCGGGTCAGGAGCGGCCCGCGCTCACCCTATGTGCTGACTGGCCCGGCCGCGCGACCGCGGACCGTGCGCGGACGGCGGTGTGCGGCGAGCGAAGGGGCACCCGGCCCTACGACCGCGGGCCGATCTGCTGTGGCCGCGCCCCGGGCCGTCTGCCGCGGCCCGAGCTCAGCCCATCTGCCGCGGCCCGCCCCCGGCCGGACGGACGTCCGGCCGGGGGCGGGCCGCAGAGGTGCGTGGGATGCGGATCAGGCGGTTGTGGTGTGCCCGTCCGCCACCGACAGCGCCGCGTCCAGGGCCGAGAGACCCTCCTTGGCCTCGGCCTCGGTGATCGTGCACGGCGGTACGACGTGCGCACGGTTCATGTTCACGAAGGGCCACAGGCCGTTCTTCTTGCAGGCCGCGGCGAAGGCCGCCATCGGCGCGTTGGCGTCCCCCGCAGCGTTGTACGGCACCAGCGGCTCCCGCGTCGCCTTGTCCTTGACCAGGTCGAGCGCCCAGAAGACGCCGAACCCGCGCACCTCGCCCACCGACGGATGGCGCTCGGCGAGTTCGCGCAGCCCCGGTCCGAGCACCGTCGCGCCGATGCGGTCGGCGTTCTCGACGATCCGCTCCTCCTCCATCACGTTGATCGTCGCGACGGCGGAGGCACAGGCCAGCGGGTGACCGGAGTAGGTCAGGCCGCCCGGGTACGGACGCCGGTCGAAGGTGGCCGCGATCTCCGAAGAGATCGCGACGCCGCCGAGCGGGACGTAGCCGGAGTTGACCCCCTTGGCGAACGTCAGCAGATCGGGCACGACGCCGAAGTGGTCGGCGGCGAACCAGCGGCCCGTACGCCCGAAGCCCGCCATCACCTCGTCGAGCACGAAGACGATGCCGTGGCGGTCGCAGATGTCGCGGACGCCCGCGAGGTAGCCGGGCGGCGGCACCAGAACGCCCGCCGTGCCGACCACGGTCTCCAGGATGATCGCCGCAATGGTCTGCGGGCCCTCGAACGCGATGGTCTCCTCGAGGTGGGCCAGCGCGCGCTCGCACTCCTGCGCCTCGGTCTCGGCGTGGAAGTGGGAGCGGTACAGATGCGGGCCCCAGAAGTGCACGACCCCGGCCGAGGCCGTGTCGGAGGGCCAGCGGCGCGGGTCACCGGTGAGGTTGATCGCGGCGGCGGTGGCGCCGTGGTACGAGCGGTAGGCGGAGAGGACCTTGGTGCGGCCGGTGTGCAGACGGGCCATGCGCACCGCGTTCTCGACCGCCTCCGCACCGCCGTTGGTGAAGAAGATCTTGTCGAGGTCGCCGGGCGTGCGCCCGGCTATCAGGCGGGCGGCCTCCGACCGTACGTCCACGGCGAAGCCGGGTGCGATGGTGCACAGCTTGCCGGCCTGCGCCTGAATGGCCGCGACGACCTTCGGGTGCTGGTGGCCGATGTTGGTGTTGACGAGCTGCGAGGAGAAGTCGAGGTAGCGGTTGCCGTCGTAGTCCCAGAAGTAGGAGCCTTCCGCACCGGCCACCGGGAGGGGGTCGATGAGCCCTTGTGCGGACCAGGAGTGGAAGACGTGGGCGCGGTCGGCGGCCTTGACAGCCTTCCCGACCTGGGAATCTGCAGGAGGGTTCATGCAGACCAGCGTATGAATCCGCACCGGGCGACCGACACCGCCAATGTGTATGGCTTCCGCCACGCCGCCCGGCACCCTGTCGGGTCGCGGGGCAGCGGACGATCTTCGCGGGGCGACTTCGCGGGGCGACGGACGATCTTCGCGCCCCGGGCCGTCCGCACCCGGGATCTCCACACGCGCGTACCGCATTCCGCTCCATGCATCCCGTACGGCGTCCCGCCCGCCTCCGTCACTGTCCGGTCCGTGGGCGCCCCGCACGGACAAGAGCGCGCACACCTCGCAACAATCAGGAGGAATACGGACGTTGAGCCCGACCGTACGACGACACGGTCATCATCGGGCGACCGCACCGTTGGGACGCCGTTCCGGCGGGGCTCTATCCTCAGTCGCACCGCAACCGCGACCGGGGGAGACCACCCGCTATGGAAGAGCTGCGAGCCGAGGATCCGCAGTGGATCGGCGCGTACCGGCTGCTCGGCAGGCTGGGCGCCGGCGGCATGGGGGTCGTGTACCTGGCGCGTTCGGACCGCGGCCGCACGGTCGCGGTGAAGCTCGTCCAGGCCGAACTGGCCCGACAGCCCGACTTCCGGCGGCGGTTCGCGCACGAGGTGGAGGCGGCACGACGGGTGGGTGGCCGGTGGACGGCGCCCGTCCTGGACGCCGACACCGAGGCGGAGACCCCCTGGGTGGCCACCGGCTACATCGGCGGCCCGACGCTGCACTCGGTCGTCGCCGACTACTTCGGCCCGTTGCCCGAGCACTCCGTACGCACCCTTGCGGGCGGTCTCGCCTGCGCCCTGCGCGACATCCACGGCGCGGGCCTGGTGCACCGCGACCTCAAGCCGTCCAACGTCCTGGTAACCATCGACGGCCCGCGCGTCATCGACTTCGGCATCGCCCGAGCCACGGAGACGCTCGCGGGGGGCGGTCTCACGATGACGGGCGCGGTGGTCGGATCTCCGGGCTTCATGTCGCCCGAGCAGGTGCGCGGCGAGCGCGTCACGACCGCCAGCGACCTGTTCTGCCTCGGCTCGGTGCTCGCCTTCGCGGCGACCGGGCGCCAGCCGTTCGGCACCGCCAACAGCGGTATGCACGCGCTGATGTTCCGTATAGCCGAGGAGGAGCCCGACCTGACGGGGCTCCCCGACGGGCTGCTGGACCTCGTACTCGGCTGTCTCGCCAAGCAGCCGGAACAGCGCCTCACCGTCGACCATGTGCTGGAGCTGACCGGCAGCGCCGGTGACGAGCCGTGGCTGCCCGGCGGATTGCTGGCCCGGCTCGGGCGGGAAGCGCTGCAGCTCCTGGACACGGAGACGCCCCAGCACGCCGGTCACGCCGACGCCTCCCCGTACGGGCCGTCGACTCCGCCGCACGCCACGGGCCACGGCTCCTCTCACGGCACGCACCACGCCACCGGCTTCGCGGCAGGGCCCGCGACCGGCGCGATACACCCGCCGTCCACCCCTCCGCCCGGCCCTACGGCCTCCACCCCACCCCCGCGCTCCGGGGCCGGGACGCCTCCCCCGCACTCCGGGGCCGGGACGCCTCCCCCGCACTCCGGAGCGTCCACGCCCCCTCCGCCGTACGGGCCGTCGACTCCGCCACCCGGCCCTCAGGGCGGGCCCTGGGGCTTGGGGGGCGGGGCCACCCCCTACGGCCCGGCTCCCGCGCCGGGCCCCGCGCCGTACCGCCCGCACGTGGGGGCCCCGCCGCTGTGGAAGTCGGGGCGCAGCCTGGCCAACGCGCTCTCCGTCTTCATGGCGCTGACGCTCGTCCACGCGCTGATCGATCTCTTCCTCAACTTCGCGCTCTACGGGGCCTACGACAGCGACTCCCCCACCGACGTCGACGACGTCACGGCCATGATCGAGGCCCTCGCCGGGTTCGGCGCGCTCACCGCGCTGCCGACGGTGGTGCTGTGGCTGGTCTGGTTCTGGCGCCTGTCGGTGAACACCGAGGTCATCGCGCCCGGTCGGCAGCGGCTCAGCCGCGGATGGGCCGTCGGGTCGTGGTTCACGCCGGTCGTGCAGCTCTGGTTCCCCAAGCAGATCGCCAACGACATCTGGCACCTCATGGCGCCCGGGCAGCACGGGCAGCCCGCCGGCCCGTACGGCGCCCCGGCGCCCTCCCGTGCGCTGCTCAACTGGTGGTGGGGAACGTACTGCACGATGTTCGTGACCGGCTTCCTCGCCACGTTCGTCGAGGTGGCGGCCGAGACGAACGACGAACTCGCGGGTGTCGCGGCGTGGACGATCATGTCCGACCTCTCGGCGCTCCTCGCCGGCGTCCTGGCTCTCGGTTTCATCCAGCGGCTGACGTCCTGGCAGGAGAGGCTCGCCCCGCACCGGCCGTACTGACCCGGGCCCGCGCAGGTCCACGACCGCGAGCTGTTCACGGCGGGAGCCGGCCCCGGCCGAATGCGCCCGCACGGTACGGGTTTCGGAGCGTCCGTCCCGTGCAGTGGAGGCCGCTGGGGAACCATGGGCCTCCGTCCATCTATCCTTCTCCGCTGACACGGTTGTGACATGACACGCGGGCCGGGGGGAGAGCGACGGGGACATGGACGAGCTGAGGGCCGGCGACCCGCAGCGGATCGGGGCGTACCGGCTGCTGGGCCGGCTGGGCGCGGGCGGCATGGGCGTGGTCTACCTGGCCCGCTCGGACCGGGGCCGCACGGTCGCGGTCAAGCTGGTCCGGCAGGAGCTGGCGGAGCAGGACGAGTTCCGTGGTCGCTTCCGGCAGGAGGTGGCGGCCGCGCTACAGGTCGGCGGCGCGTGGACGGCGCCCGTCCTGGACGCCGACACCGAGGCGGCGGTCCCCTGGGTCGCCACGGGCTACATACCCGGGCCGTCCCTGCGCGCCGTCATCGGTGAACAAGGACCGCTGCCCGAATACGCCGTGCGCGTACTGGCCGCCGGGCTCGCCCACGCCCTCCAGGACATCCACGCCGCCGGCCTGGTCCACCGCGATCTCAAACCGTCCAACGTCCTCATCACTCTCGACGGGCCCCGCGTCATCGACTTCGGCATAGCCCGCGCCCTGGAGACCGTCACCGACGGCGGCATCACCCGCACCGGCGCGATGGTCGGCTCCCCCGGCTTCATGGCCCCCGAGCAGGTGCGCGGCGAGCGCATCACCCCGGCCTGCGACATCTTCTGCCTGGGAACGCTGCTGGCCTACGCGGCGTCGGGGACGATGCCGTTCGGCTCGGGCAGCGGGGTGCACGCCACGCTGTTCCGGATCGCCGAGGAGCCCCCGGACCTGTCGAAGGTGCCCGCCGGGCTGCAGGGGCTCCTGACCGCGTGTCTCGCCAAGGACCCGGCCCAGCGGCCCACTCCCGGGCAGGTGCTGGAGGCCGCGGGAGTACCGGCGCAGACGTACGGGGAACCCTGGCTGCCCGGCGGTCTCATGGCCCAGCTCGGCCGGCACGCCGTGCGGCTGCTGGAGGCCGAGAACCCGGAGACGGCCGAGATCCCGGTGGTGCCGGATCAGAGGACCGGGCCGGGCGCGCCCACGGGGACGGCACCAGGGGGCCGGGGGAACGGTCGCGGGACTCCCGGGACCGGTCATGGGACTCCCGGGACCGGTCATGGGACGAATCCGGGGACACTTCCGGCGACGGCCTCCCCGACGCCGACGGCATCCGTGCACGCGGCGTCCCGGGCAACGCACCCCGCGACCAGTCCCCATGCCTCCTCGCCCGGCATCCCCGTGGCAGGCGCTCCGAGGGCGCCACGACGTCGCAGGGCCGCGACCGGCGTGCTGCTCGCGGTGGCGCTCGCCGTGACCGCGCTGGGCGGCGTGACCATCTACAGCCGGATGCACCACTCCGGCACGTCCGGGCCCCCGGCCTCGGTCAGCCGCGGCGAGGTTCCCAGGAAGAACCTCGGCACATGGGAAGCCCGGTTCGGTGCTTCCAGCACCGACGTGCGACGCTTCACCCTGCGCCAGGGATCGCCCGGCGACCGGGTCTTCACGATGACGGCCGAAGGCGCCTCGTACCACTGCGAGTTCGCCGCCACGCTGACGTCCGCGGGACCGCCCGTGGAGCTGGGCCGGTCCGAGGTGACCAAGGGGCCGGCGGCCTCCTGCAAGCCGGGGCCCGCGACGACACTGGAGCTGACCCGCGGAGGCGCGCTCCGGCGCACCTTCTCCGACGACAGCGCGGCCCCGCTCACGTACCGGAGGGTCGGCCGCTAGGCCCGGCCGGGTTCACCCCGCCCCCGCCGGGGGGCCGGTCCGTGCTCGGGCCAGGGCTGCGCTCGGGGGCCGGTCCGTGCTCGGGCCAGGGCTGCGCTCGGGAGCCGGGATGCGCTCGGGGGCCGGTCCGTGCTCGGGCCAGGGCTGCGCTCGGGAGCCGGGATGCGCTCGGGGGCAAGGCTGCGGTCGGGGGCAGGGCTGCGCTCGGGGCCGGTCCGTGCTCGGGGGCCGGGGATACCCTCGGGAGCCGGGATGCCCTCGGAAGCAGGGCTGCGGTCAGGGGCTGGGCTGCGGTCTCTGGTCGGCCCTGGCGGTCGGCCGTCAGGCCCGCGCGGCAACCGTCAGTGCCGCCGACTCCTCCGCGTCGAGCCCGATCCCGAAGACCTCCTCGAGCGTCTTGGGCAGCTCACCCGGTTCGAGCCGCCTCCTGTCGGCCGAACCGTCGGGGTACAGAGCCGTCAGCTCCGTCCTGTCCAGCAGGTACGTGACCTGGGGCCGCATCTGCTGGACGAACAGCCGCCCCACGAAGGGCGAGCGAGGATCGGTCGCGGTGTAGTGGTTGATCACGTCGAAGTCGACCGAGTAGTGCGGGTCGAGCGTGAAGCCGTGCAGGTCGAACCAGCCGTCCTCGCGCAGCGTGTGCAGAACCCACTGCTCCACTCCCGGACCGGAGGTCTGCAGTTCGAGGCGGTAGTGCCAGCCTCCGCGCGAGGACTCGGCGCCGTCGAGGAGTTCGATGGGGCCCAGCGGGCCTCCGCCGAACCCGATGTCGGAGAGCCACAGCCGGCCCGTGTCCGACGTCTCCGCGGTCTCGACATGCACCAGCGCGTGCGTCGCGGGCCGGAGCTTGCCGGTGGCCATGCGGACCCGGGAGGCGATGCCGGTGACCCCGAAGCCGAGCCGTTCGAGGGCGGCGGCGAAGAGCTTGACGTGCTCGTAGCAGTAGCCGCCGCGGGGCCGGCGGACCATCTTGTCCTGCAGCCCGGCGACGTCGAGGCGGAGGGTACGGCCCAGCAGGATGTCCACGTTCTCGAACGGGATCGTCGAGACGTGCCCGAAGTGCAGGGCGCGCAGCGTCTCGACCGTCGGGGCGAGATCCCCGTCGAAGCCGATGCGGGCGAGATAGGCGTCCAGGTCGAGCAGCTCGCCGTCCCATCCGAATCCGGCGTCGGAGTGTTCCATGTCTACGACGCTAGAACCTCGGGCCCGGCTCCGCTCGGCGCGGGACGCAGGCGGCCCGGGCAGGACGCTGCTCTGCCGGGAGCAGGCGGCCCCGGGCAGGACGCTGCTCTGCCGGGAGCAGGCGGCCCCGGGCAGGACGCTGCTCTGCCGGGGCGCATGCTCCCGTCGCCCACCGGCCCGGACGGAAGACCCGGGGGCCCCGGGGTCCCTCCTCGGCCCGTGCCCGGGATTCCTGGCCCCCCAAGTTTTGCCCGGTAGCGAGGCGTCCTGGGGCGGTCGGACGCAAGGCGCCGGATCGTCCTCGTAGTGGACCTGCTCGGCTGATCCGGCACCGCAGCGGACGGACGTGCCAGGGCAGAGCGGGGCAAACCTCGGCGGGGGCGGCACTAGAGGAAGGAGTTGATCTCGATGGTCTCGGTGCGGCCCGGGCCGACGCCGATCGCGGAGATCGGGGCGCCCGACATCTCCTCCAGCGCCTTCACATAGTTCTGGGCGTTCTTCGGCAGGTCGGCGAAGGTCTTGGCCTTCGTGATGTCCTCGGACCAGCCCGGAAGCATCTCGTACACCGGCTTGGCGTGGTGGAAGTCGGTCTGACTGTACGGCAGTTCCTCGACGCGCTCGCCGTCGATCTCGTACGCCACGCAGACCGGGATCCGCTCCCAGCCGGTGAGCACGTCGAGCTTGGTCAGGAAGAAGTCGGTGAGGCCGTTGACGCGGGTCGCGTAGCGGGCGATGACCGCGTCGAACCAGCCGCAGCGGCGGTCCCGGCCCGTCGTCACACCCCGCTCGCCCCCGATGCGGCGCAGCGCCTCGCCGTCGTCGTCGAACAGCTCGGTCGGGAAGGGGCCGGCGCCGACGCGGGTGGTGTACGCCTTGAGGATGCCGATGACCCGGTTGATCTTCGTCGGACCGACTCCGGCGCCCGTGCAGGCGCCGCCCGCGGTCGGGTTCGAAGAGGTGACGAACGGATACGTGCCGTGGTCGACGTCCAGCAGCGTGCCCTGGCCGCCCTCGAAGAGAACGACCTTGCCCTCGTCGAGCGCGTCGTTGAGGACGAGCGTGGTGTCGGCGACGTACGGCCTGATCTGCTCGGCGTAGCCCAGCAGCTCCTCGACGATCTTCCCGGCGTCGATGGCCCGCCGGTTGTAGAGCTTGGCGAGGATCTGGTTCTTGAAGTCGAGGGCGGCCTCGACCTTCTGCGCCAGGATCGACTCGTCGTAGAGGTCCTGCACACGGATGCCGACACGGTTGATCTTGTCGGCATAGGTCGGGCCGATGCCACGGCCGGTGGTGCCGATCCGGCGCCTGCCGAGGAACCGTTCCGTCACCTTGTCGAGGGTGGTGTGGTACTGCGTGATGAGGTGCGCGTTACCGCTGACCAGCAGCTTCGAGGTGTCGACGCCGCGTTGCTGAAGCCCGCTCAGCTCGGAGAGCAGGACTGCCGGATCCACGACGACGCCGTTGCCGATGACCGGAGTGCATCCCGGCGACAGGATTCCGGAAGGGAGGAGGTGCAGGGCATACTTCTGGTCGCCCACGACCACCGTGTGGCCGGCATTGTTGCCGCCCTGGTAGCGCACCACGTAGTCCACGGAGCCGCCGAGCAGATCGGTGGCCTTTCCCTTGCCCTCATCACCCCACTGAGCACCGAGCAGCACAAGTGCGGGCACAGGCGTACACCCCTTCCGGGCGGGGCATGTCCAACGTGCCGGACGGCTCGCCACCTTGGGCGGCGGCCGCCCGGGAGCCGTCGAAGCGGTGCCCCGGATAGACGAAGCCCCTGACGCAACAGCGACAGGGGCTCTTGCACCGAGAGATTACCTGAGGAAGGACCGAGGTGTCGGCTCCAGGATCCAGCGGGCGCCCGCTGCTCGTGGTCATCGACCCGGCCGCGCGGCGAATCGACGGCGAGGCCGTCCGGATCGCGAAGGATGTGCTGTGTGCGGGCGCGAGCACGAAGATCTGCCTGCCGGAGGATCCGGAGGAGATCGCGCGGGCGCTCGCCCGCCGCGGCAGCCGCCGGCCGGTGGTCGTGGGCGACGACTCGGCGCTGCTGCGCATCGTCGGCCTCCTCCACCGGGAACGGGCCCTGGACGCCGCGGCGCTGGCGCTTGTGCCGGTCGGGGAGTCGGCCACGGAAGTGGCGCTGGCCCGCACGCTCGGCGTTCCGGCCAGTCCCGTCGAGGCGGCACGGGCCGTGCTGGACGGAGTGGACCGCCAACTCGACCTGCTCGTGGACGAGAGCGACGGGGTCGTCCTCGGCGGGCTGCACATCCCGGAGATCGGCGAGGCGGGCGGTCGCGGGGCGGAGCGCGGGCGGTGGTGGGAGCCGGGCCTGCGGACCTGCCGCAGTCTGGTCCGGTCCCTGGCGCCGGGCGGCGCAGGCCAAGACTCCGGCGCTGCCCGGGCCCGCAGGTACGCCTCGGCGGAGCTGCCGGCCCAGGGCGGGGACCCGGGGGAGGGATCCGGCCGCACAGAACGGGGCGAACCAGGCGGAAGGGGCGGACGTACGAACCGGGGCGACCGCGCAGGCCGGGCCGACCGCACGGGACGGACCGAGCGCGGGGTCCACCGGTTGAGGGTCGAGGCGGACGGAGTGCTGCTCGCCGATCTCGACCACCCGGTCGAGGCGGTGTCGGTGACCACCGCCGGACCGCACGCGGAGGACGACGGACTGGCCCGGGTCGTGGTACGGCCGAGCGCCGGCGGCGGGAGCGCGGCGCCTCGTACGGTCCGGGCACGCGCGATCACCGTCTCCGGGCCGGACTTCCACTACCGCGCGGACGCGCAGGTGGGAGGACCGGTGAGGACCCGCACCTGGACCGTGCATCCCTCTGCCTGGCGCCTCACGCTTCCGCGCAGGTGAGGGTGCGCACCGGACGCCTCAGGCCGGGGGACGGCCCGCGTCCGCAGCCGCGGGCCGTCCGGACGCGGCAGTTCCTTCGTCTCGAGCGGCTTTGTGCCGGGCGGTACGGCGACCGCGTCCCCGTACGTGTGGCTGCTGGTGCTCACCGCGTTGATGACGGCCACGGGACTCGCCGCCTTCCGGTGCCGCGACCTCGGGTGAGCCGGGCCGCGACTCACCGGCCGGCCTTCCGGTGCATACGTCAGTGGGAAGGGCGGAGGAAGGAGGAGGAGCCTCAGACCTCCACGAGCAGTTCCTGCAGCCCACGGATCACATAGCCCGGTTTCCACTCCGGCTCCGCCACGAGCCGCAGCCGCGGCGCCCGCTTCAGCAACGCCCCGAAGGACGCGACGAGTTCGATACGGGCGAGCGGCGCGCCCAGGCAGTAGTGGATCCCGCCGCCGAAAGTGATGTGCGGGTTGTCCTCGCGTGTCAGGTCGAGCCGGTCGGGGTCGGCGAACCTGGCGGGATCACGGTTCGCGGAGCCGAAGAGCAGCGCGACCTCCGAGCCGCGGGGAATGACCTCCCCGCCCAGCTCGATGTCGTCCATCACCCAGCGCTCGAACATCTGCAGCGGCGTGTCGTACCGCATCAACTCCTCGACGGCGCGCGGGAGTATCGCGTCCGGGGCGGCCCGGAGCGCTGCGAGCGCTACGGGGTGTCGGAAGAGCGTCAGCCAGCCGTTGGCCGTGGTGTTGACGGTCGCCTCGTGGCCCGCGTTCAGCAGCAGCACACATGTGGAGATCATCTCCTGCTCGCTGAGCCGGTCCTCGGCGTCATGCGCGTCGATCAGCGCGCTGACCAGGTCGTCGCCGGGTGATCTGCGCCGCTGCGCGATCAACTCCCGGAGGTAGGCGGTGAATTCGACCGACGCCCGGACCGCCTTGCGGGCCGCCTCCTCCGTCGGGTTCAGCTCGAACATCCCCACGATGTCCGCAGACCAGGGCCGCAGCAGCGCCCGGTCCCCGGGCGGCACCCCGAGCATCTCCGCGATCACCGCGACCGGCAGCGGCTCCGCGACCCGGGCGAGCAGATTCCCGCCGCCGTCGGCGACCAGACCGTCGGCCAGCTCCGCCGCCAGCCGCTCGACGGTCGGCGTCAGCGCCTGCACCGTACGCGGCGTGAACGCCTTCGAGATCAGGCGGCGGATCCGGCTGTGGTCCGGTGGCTCCAGCTCCAGCAGACCGTAGCCGTTGAGCACATGGAACGGCTCGTGCTCGGGCGGCGGCGGGGTCCGCCCGAACTCCTCGTGCGTGAAGCGGTGCGTATACGTCCGCGCGAGCCGGCGGTCGCGCAGCAGCGCGCTCACGTCGTCGTAGTGCGGGACGAGCCACTGGCGGCTGCCCTTGAACCAGTGCGCACGACCGGCCTCACGCAGCCGCGCGTACGCCGGATAGGGATCCGCGACGAAGGCCGGGGACCACGGATCGAACCACGAGACCGCTGCATCCATGTACCGACGCTACCCGCCCGGGGTGACCAGGCCGATCTCGTAGGCGAAGACGGCCGCCTGCGTACGGTCCCGCAGGCTCAGTTTGACCAGAATCCGGCTCACATGCGTCTTCACCGTGGCCTCGCTGACGATGAGACGCATGGCGATCTCGCCGTTGGACAGTCCCTGGGCGATCAGGGCCAGCACCTCCGTCTCCCGCTCGGTCAGGGCCTCGATGCGGTCCATGCGCGGGGCCTTGGGGGCACCGAGGCGGGTGAACTCCGACAGAAGCCGCCTGGTCACGGTCGGCGCGAGCAGCGCCTCGCCCGCCGCCACGACCCGTACGGCGTCGGCGAGCTGCCGGGCGGAGGCGTCCTTCAGCAGGAAGCCCGAGGCACCGGCGCGCAGGGCCTCGAAGACGTACTCGTCGAGGTCGAAGGTGGTGAGGATGAGGACCCGGGTCCCGGCGTCCTCCTCGCGGTCGCCGGCGATGCGGCGGGTGGCCTCCAGGCCGTTCATGCCGGGCATACGAACGTCCATCAGAACCACGTCCGGCCGCAGTTCGCCGACCTGGGCGACCGCCTGGTGGCCGTCGAGTGCCTCGCCGACCACCTCGATGTCTGGCTGGGCCCCGAGCAGCACGGAGAAGCCCTCACGGACCATCATCTGGTCGTCCGCGATCAGTACCCGGATCGTCATGCGCGGCCCTCCTCGGCGGCGTCGGTCTGCCCGACGGGAAGGAAGGCGGCGACCTCGTAGCCGCCGTCGGCGGTGCGCTCGGCGGTCAGCTCGCCGCCGAGCATCGACGCCCGCTCGCGCATGCCCATCACACCGTGGCCGAGGCCCGGCGAGGGCTGGACATCGCCGGTGGGACGCGTGTTGACGACGCGCACCCCGACACCGGTGAGGACGTACGCGACCTCGACGCGGACCTGCGAACCGGGTGCGTGGCGCAGGGCATTGCTCAGCGCCTCCTGGATGATGCGGTACGCGGAGAGCTCCACGCCCTGCGGCAGCGGCCTGGGGGCTCCCGTCCTGGCGATCTCCACATCCAGGCCCACCGCCCGTACGCCGTCGGCCAGTTCGTCGAGGCGGGAGAGGTCGGGCTGCGGGGCGTCCGGGACGGCCGTGCCGTCGGGGCTCTCGAAGCGCAGGACGCCGAGTACGCGGCGCAGCTCTGCCAGGGCTTCGACGGCGCTGCCGCGGATGGTGGAGAAGCTTTTCGTCAGCTCCTCGGGCGGGTTCGGCACCCGATAGGGCGCCGCCTCCGCCTGGATCGCAATCACCGACATGTGGTGCGCGACGACGTCGTGCAGCTCCCGGGCGATCCGGGCGCGCTCCTCCAGCAGCGTCTGCTGTCCGCGCACGTCGGCGACCAGCGTCTCCTGCTCGGCGACCCGGCCGCGGGCGAGCCACCAGCCGCGCAGGGCGACGGCAGCGCCGAGGACGAGACCGGAGACGATGGCGAGGCCGCCCACATCGGTGTTGTCATCCGCGACGGAGCTGAAGACGCCCATGGCGACCGCCGAGATCACCCACATCTCGATCGCCACGCGCGGCCTGGACCGGAAGGTGACCAGGGCCATGACGACGACGTGCGCAACGTAACTCTCCTCGTACGCGTACGGGATGGAGAGGGACGCGACGGTGGGGGCCAGGGACAGCCACCACGCGCCCACGGGCCTGAGGAGGACGAGCACGAGCGATGCGGCGTGCAGGGCCGGGAGGAGCAGGGAGATCAGATCGGTCCAGGCCGACCAGGTCGTGCCGACCAAGTCGTGCGCCAGGAGGAAGGAGAACGCGAACGCGAGGATGGCGGCGTGCGGCAGCCAGCGCACCCCGCGCCGCTCCAGCATCGGCCACGTGGCGAGCCGTTCGGCGCTGATCGGCGGCAGGGGGTCGAACGCCCACGCCGGACGGAGCAGATCGTCGCGCAGGGCGCGCCAAGCGACCCGGGCTATGCGGGACTCGGTCCACGCGGAGGGTGTCGTCGTCTCGTTCACGCGCAGAACGCTACGCATGAGTCGGGCCCGCGTCGTCACCGGTGCAGCCGACTTTCCGGCATCCGTCTCAAGGATGACGTGCCGGTACCGCGTCCGACGGGCCGGTGGGTGGGCGCGGGGCAGGAGCAAGGGCGTCGTACGCGGCCGCGCGTCGGTACGCAGGCGAGACGGCCGGCGGGCGAGGAGCCGCAGGGGCACGGCGGGCCGGGCGGACGGACCGGCGGACAGGTGGGACGGACGGATGGGCGGGAACGGACGGACGGGCCGGACAGGTGGGACGGACCGATCGGGCGGGAACGGACGGACGGGCGGGCGGACAGGTGGGACGGACGGATCGGGCGGGACGGGCGGACGGACGGACGGGACGGAGGGCGGATGGGCGGGACGGGCGGGCGGACGGACACGGGCCGTACCGTCGCGGGCAGTGGCAGCCGGACGGCCCGGCTGAGTCTCGCCGGGGCTCAGCCCGTGAGGCGGCGGAGCTCGCCGATGACAACCCCCGCCTCGGGGCAGTACGGGTCGATGAGCGGGAAGTGGCCCGCGCCGTCGAGGAGTACCAGCCGTACCCGCTCACCGGCCCGCTCCGCCTCCGTCGCGAAAGCCCGCGCGACCTGCGGCGGCACGACGTCGTCCACGGCACCGTGCACGATCGTCGTCGGGATGCCTGTGGGGAGCAGAGCCACGGGGTCGGCGTACGCACGACGGGACGCGTAGCCAGCCGGTCCGCCGAGGAGCTGGACGACGGCATCTGAGCACACGTCGAGCTCCCGCGATGTCGCGAAGTCCGCGATGGGGGCGAGGGCGACGACGCCGCTGACAGGGGGACGCGCAGCCCAGTGCCAACGGGAACCGGACGGCTGCCGGTGCCGGGCGGCGGCCCACAGCGCCAGGTGCCCGCCTGCTGAGTGCCCGGAGAGCACAAGACGCCCGGTGTCGACGCTGCCCCACCGGTGAAGACCGGGCCGGGCTTCGGCGCTCGCGCCTCCGTGCGGGGAGTCGGTGCGTACCTCGCTGCCCGCTGCCTCGCCGTACGCGTACGGCGAGGCACCGCGGACGCCAGGCGCCGCGGCGGCCAGCTCCGCGACCATCGCGGGGATGCGGTCGACTGCCAGGGCGACATCGTCGAGCGTCTCGGGCCACCGCCCGGCGGGATGGTCCACGGTCACGCCGGGAGCGTCCGCGACCACCGGTGCGCCCCCGCCGACCGCTGCCCCGGTGGCCGGGGCGGCCCGCCGCCCCCCGCCGTGCTGTTCCGGCGCCGGGCCGCGGCGGTACTCGACCGACGCCACGGCGAAGCCGTGCGCCGCCAGATGTGCCGCGAGGGGCGAGATGTGCTGCCGGTCGTACGGAGCGCGCCAGGCGCCGCCGTGGAAGAGGACGACGAGCGGGGCCGGTCCCTCCCCTCCGCGGGGGGTGAAGAAGTCGACGATCTGGTCGGGGAGTTCGCCGTAGGGGAGGGTCGCGTCGGGGGGTACGGGCGGGTACGCCAGCACGGCCTCGGGGTCGCGCCGATCCGCAGTCTCCCGGGCCAACGCCCGCCCATCGGCGTCCGCATCCGCATGCGAGCCCGTGGTGCGGACGGCCCCGCTCCCCCGCCCGATCAGAGGCGGGGGAGCGGGAAGGCCCGAGGCGTCTGCGCCGGGCACGTGTCAGACCCCGTTCCGCTCGTCGGCGGGCACGCCGGCCCCGGCGCCCCCGTCCGGCCCGCCGCCCCCGTCCGGCTCGGCAGCGGCACCCGGCCCGGCAGGGGCACCCGGCTCGGCAGGGGCGATCTGTACCTCCAGGACGTCGGCCAGGACGCGGGCGGCGCGCTCCGCGTCCGCGAACGACGTGTACAGCGGTGTGAACCCGAACCGCAGCACATCCGGACGGCGGAAGTCCCCCACCACGTCCCGACCGACGAGCCCCCGCATCACCGCACCCGCGTCTGCGCAGCGCAGCGCGATCTGGCTGCCGCGCTCCGTATGCGCCGCCGGCGTGACCGACTCGACCCGACCAAGCGGCACGTAGTGCCCGACACAGCGCAGGAAGAAGTCCGTCAGCGCGAGGCTCTTGCTCCGTACCGCCTCGATTGCGACACCGTCCCAGACGTCGAGGGCCGCCTCCAGGGCGAGCATCGAGAGGATGTCGGGCGTGCCCACGCGGCCGCGCAGGGAGCCGTCGGCCGGGGTGTAGGACGCGGCCATGCCAAACGGGTCGGCATGCGAATTCCAGCCGGGGAGCGGCGAGTCGAAGGCCGGCTGCAGTTCACGCCGGACGTAGAGATACGCCGGTGCGCCCGGACCGCCGTTGAGGTACTTGTACGTGCAGCCGACCGCGAAGTCGACGCCGTGCTCGTCGGTTCCGACCGGCAGGGCCCCCGCGCTGTGGCACAGGTCCCACACCACCCGCGCCCCCGCCGCGTGCACGGCGGCCGTGGTGCCGGGCAGGTCGTGCAGCCGCCCGGTGCGGTAGTCGACGTGGTTGACGAGTGCGGCGGCAGTGCGCGGACCGGCCGCTTGGCCGACGTCCGCCGGCTCGACGGCGCGCACACGGCAGCCGGTCAGCCGGGCGGCGGACCGGGCGATATAGCCGTCGGTGGGGAAGGTCGAGGCGTCGACGAGCAGTTCGTCCCGCCCCTCACCGGCCATCCGCACGGCGGCGACGACGGCCTTGAAGACATTGACGCTCGTCGAGTCGCCGACGACGACCTGACCGGGCGCGGCGCCGATGAGCGGGGCGATCCGGTCGCCGATCCGCTCGGGCGCGGTCCACCAGCCGCTCTTCTCCCACGCGTGGATGCGCAGCCGGCCCCACTCGCGCTCGATGACGTCCGCCATGCGCCCCGGCACGGCACGCGGCAGGGCGCCCAGCGAGTTGCCGTCCAAGTAGGTGACCCCGTCATCGAGCGCGAACCGGTCGCGCACCGCGGCCAGTTCATCCGCAGCGTCCAGCCGCGCGGCCTCGTCCGCGAGCGCGCCGCGGGCGGATTCCTCGTGTGCCGTGGCAGTACGGCTCGGGGCGTCAGACATGGCTGCGCGCCGTCCACAGCTCGGGGAAGACGTGTTTCTGCGCCCGCTTCTCCAGCCAGGCAACTCCCGCGGAACCGCCGGTCCCGGTCTTGGCGCCCATCGCCCGCCGGGTGGCGACGAGATGGTCGTTGCGCCAGCGCCAGACCAGTTCTGCGACCTCGGTCAGTGCCTCGCCGAGCTGCACCAGCTCATCGCCGGGCTCCCCCGCATAAACCTTTTGCCAGGCACGCTCCACCTCCGGGGCGGACTCGTGGCGCATGCTCGGATCGCGGTCGAGGACGGCGTTCGGGATGCCGTACCCGCGGCGGGCGAGGAGCCGGATCACCTCGTCGTAGAGGCTCGGCTCGGTCAGCGCCTTCTCCAGTTCGGCGTGGACGCGCGGGGCGCCCCGGTGCGGTACGAGCATGGACGCGGACTTCTCGCCGAGCAGGAACTCCATCCGGCGGTACATCGCGGACTGGAAGCCGGAACCCTCACCGAGCGCACTGCGGTACGAGTTGAACTGCGCGGGCGTCAGATGCGCCAGCGGCTTCCAGGAGGCGTTGAGCGATTCCAGCTCCCACGCGGAACGCCTGAGGGCCGCCATCGCGACCGGTACGTCGTCCTGGCGCAGCGCCTCGGCGGCCGTCAGCCACTCGTGGACGATGACGGTGAACCACAGCTCCATCACCTGGGTCGTGACAAGAAAGACCATCTCGCCGGGGTCATCGGAGAGGGGGTGCTGGAGGTGGGTGAGGACGTCCGCCTGGACGTAGTCCTCGTACGGCGTCGTGCCCGCGAAATCCAGGTTCGGGGCTTGGATGCCGGGGTCCGCGCCGTCCTCGGGGCCGGTTCCGGGCGCGTTGGGGTGGTGCGACATCGCTGTCTCCTCGTGCGTGCTACCGGGTAGCGGTCCGCTCCTTCCTCTCGGCATCGGAGCCCCGGTCCCCTCGCCAGCGTCGATATACGGATCGCGCCGACCAGAGCATCATCCGTGGCCCCCGCGCCGTACGGCAAGGGCCTGCCCGGGGGACGGCCGGGCAGGCCCTGGGAAATCCGCGGCCCTGCATGGCGCGACCGCCGGGGCCGATCAGCAGCATTGATCAGCCCGGCAGCCCGTATGCGCGCAACGAGGTCCGGTTCTCGCGGTGTTGCGGCGATCAGGTGAGGGTGTCGGCGGCGGTGGGCGACGACTCGCGCAGGAAGGTGGCGCAGCGCTCGTACTCGTCCTGCTCGCCGATGGCCTGGGCGGCGCGTGCGAGGGCGTGCAGCGCCCGGAGGAAGCCGCGGTTCGGCTCGTGCTCCCACGGCACCGGTCCGTGGCCCTTCCATCCACTGCGCCGCAGCGCGTCGAGCCCCCGGTGGTAGCCGGTCCGGGCGTACGCGTAGGACTCGACGACCCGGCCGTTCTCGAACGCGCCGTCGGCGAGCTGTGCCCAGGCCAGGGAGGAGGACGGGTACTTCGCCGCAACGTCGGCGGGAGCCGTGCCCGAGGCGAGCAGGTCGCGCGGCTCGGGGTCGTCCGGGAGGTGCGTCGGGGGCGGACCCCCGAGAAGGTTTTCGTGAATGGCCATGACCTCAAGTCTGCCGGACGGCACGAGGTCCGTGGCACCCGGCGCACACACTGCGGACCGGTACCACGGACAGCACACGACCGTGCGCGCGCTGCGCAGTCTCGCCTGCCCGGAGGGTGTACCGCGCGGGTGGCACTACGCGGAGGGCGCGCGGAGGGGAGGGCGAGCGGAAAGGCGGCCATCGCGGATCGGCGCCCGCCCCGCCGCTACGCCGGGCTCTCCCCCGTCGCCGGGGCCGGCCGCGGCTCCCCGGGCTCCGGGGGTTCCCCCGGGTCGAGCGGCGGAGAGTTGACCGCGCAGTACGTACGGCACTGGGCGCGGCAGCGCGACGGCTCGCCCGCCGGGGCGGGCGCCAGGACGTCGGACCGTACCGCCAGCCACGCGATTACCGCCCCCACCAGCAGCACCCCGGCGCAGATGGGCATCGCCCGCCGGAAGGACTCGTTGAACTCCGTCGCCGACCGGTACGCCTCGGGCCCGGTACCGGCCAGCAGCGGCAGCGCCGCCACGGCGATGAGCCCGGCGGCGCGCGCCACCGCGTTGTTGACGCCGCTCGCCAGTCCCGCCCGCGTCACCTCCACCGACGCGAGCACCGTCGCCGTGAGCGGGGCGACCAGCAGCACCATGCCCGAGCCCATGACCAGCAGTGCGGGCAGGACGTCCGCCCAGTACGAGGAGCCGGGTCCGACCCGCAACATCAGCAGCATCCCCGCCGCGCACAGCAACGGACCGACGGTGAGCGGGATGCGCGGCCCGATGCGCTGGCCCAGCGCCCCGGCGCGCGAGGAGAGCGCCAGCATCATCAGGGTCGTCGGCAGCAGCGCGGTCCCGGCGGCGAGCGCGGAGTAGCCGACGGCGACCTGAAGCTGCAGCACGGAGAGGAAGAAGAATCCGGCGAACGCGGCGTACACGCAGAAGGTCACCGCGTTGACGGCCGTGAACTGCCGGGAGGCGAAGATCCGCGGCGGGAGCATCGGATTGCTCCGCCGCCGCTCCAGCCGGATGAAGGCCGCGCCCAGCAGCACCCCGCCGACGGCCGCGCCGACGACGGCCGGTGACGCTCCCTGCCCGGAGGCGTCGATCAGCGCGTACGTCACCGCGCCCAGCGAGAGCGCCCCGAGCACGGCACCGAGGACGTCGAACCGGCCGTGGGCTTCGGGGTCGCGGGTCTCCGGCACGTGGCGCAGCGCGATCGGTGCGCACACCGCGGCCAGTGGCACGTTCAGCAGGAACACCCAGCGCCAGCCGGGTCCGTCGACCAGCCAGCCGCCCAGGAACGGTCCGATCGCGGCCGCCACGCCGCCCAGACCGGACCAGGCGCCGACCGCCCGCGCACGGTCCGCCGGATGGAAGGTGGCCTGGATCAGCGCGAGGGAGCCCGGTGTGAGCAGCGCGCCGCCTATGCCCTGGAGGGCCCGCGCGGCCACCAGCACGGCCGCGTTCGGCGCGAGCCCGCACGCCAGCGAGGCCAGGGCGAACCACACGATGCCGACGACGAAAACCCGCCGCCGCCCGTACCGGTCGCCGAGCGCACCACCGAGCAGGATCAGCCCGGCGAGCGTCAGCAGGTACGCGTTGACGGTCCACTGCAGCACGGCCAGGTCCGCGCCCAGGTCCGCGCCGATCTTGGGAAGGGCGACATTGACGACCGTGCCGTCGAGCAGAGCCATCCCGGATCCGAGCACGGTCGTCAGTACGATCCAGCGCCCGGCGGCCTCGGAGATCCGGATCCGTCCGGCCTCGCCACCCGACGGGGCCGCCGCACCGTCGAGTGCCGCCGACGCGCCGGATGCCGCCGCCCCGTCGCCCGGCACCGCCTGCGACCCGGTCTCGCTGGGGTGCGACCCGGTCTCGCTCGGGGGCCGCCGCGAGGAGTCGCTCATACCGGGGATGATCCTCGCGTTCCCCTCCCCTGGCCAGCCCACCGGGCCCCCGGCCCCGCCCCGGAGGCCGCGCGGGCGGGAGCGTACGGGAACGGGCCCGGCGCCCTCCGGGGAGGTGCCGGGCCCGTCACCGTACGGAGCCTGGGCGCTTACTTCAGCTTGGTGCCCGTGGAACGCAGGTTCGCGCACGCCTGCGTGACGCGCTCGGCCATGCTCTTCTCCGCGGCCTTGCCCCAGCTGCGCGGGTCGTAGGTCTTCTTGTTGCCGACCTCGCCGTCGACCTTCAGCACACCGTCGTAGTTGCGGAACATGTGGTCCGCGACGGGGCGCGTGAAGGCGTACTGGGTGTCCGTGTCGAGGTTCATCTTCACCACGCCGTTCTCCAGCGCCGTGAGGATCTCCTCCTCCGTGGAGCCGGAGCCGCCGTGGAAGACGAAGTCGAACGGGTCCGTCTTGCCGGCCTTGGCGCCGACGCCGTCCTGGAGCTGACGCAGCAGGTCGGGCCGGAGCACGACGTTGCCCGGCTTGTAGACGCCGTGGACGTTGCCGAAGGAGGCGGCCAGCAGGTAGCGGCCCTTCTCGCCCAGACCGAGGGCGTCGGCGGTGCGCTCGACGTCGGAGACGGTCGTGTACAGCTCGTCGTTGATCTCGTGCGAGACGCCGTCCTCCTCACCGCCGGTCGGGGTGATCTCGACCTCGAGGATGATCTTCGCCTTGACGGCCTCGGCGAGCAGCTCCTGCGCGATGCTGAGGTTCTCGTCCAGCGTCTCGGCGGAACCGTCCCACATGTGCGACTGGAACAGCGGGTTCCGGCCGCCCGCCACCCGCTCCTGCGAGACGGCGAGCAGCGGACGGACGTAGCCGTCGAGCTTGTCCTTGGGGCAGTGGTCGGTGTGCAGCGCGATGTTCACCGGGTACTTCGCGGCGACGACGTGCGCGAACTCGGCCAGCGCGACCGCACCGGTCACCATGTCCTTGCTGTACTGGCCGCCCAGGAACTCGGCGCCGCCCGTGGAAATCTGGACGATGCCGTCACTCTCCGCCTCGGCGAAGCCGCGGAGCGCCGCGTGCAGGGTCTGCGACGAGGTCACGTTGATGGCCGGGTAGGCGAACCTGCCTGCCTTCGCCCGGTCGAGCATCTCGTTGTAGACCTCGGGGGTTGCGATGGGCATCTGTCCGCTCCTTGTGATGTGCGGGTTCTCGGATAGGGCCCTGACCTAGGGGGGCGACGTCATCGTCGGGGCCCATCTTCCCAGACGCGGACGCAGGATCCACCCGACCCGTACCCCGAGCTGCGCCGATCACGATGGCGAGGGGTGGAGAGTTTCACGTGAAACCCTCCACCCCTCGGTGAACCCGCAGGTCGGAGCGTGGCCCGGACTCTCCGCCGAGTCGTGTCCGCCTGCGTCGTGTCTTCCGAACTAGTCGAGACCCAGATCCGCCAGTCCGTACGCCGGGACGTAGGGCAGTCCGGCCTCCGCGATCGCCGGCGCGGCACCCCGCTCGACGATCACCGCGACAGCGACGACCTCGGCACCCGCCTCGCGAGCCGCCTCGACCGCAGTGAGCGGCGAGCCCCCCGTGGTGGAGGTGTCCTCGACGATCAGGACGCGCCGCCCCGCGATGTCCGGCCCCTCGATGCGGCGCTGCATCCCGTGCGTCTTCTGCGCCTTCCGTACGACGAAGGCGTCCAGCTTGCGGCCGCGCGCCGCGGCGGCGTGCAGCATCGACGCGGCGACCGGGTCGGCGCCCAGCGTCAGCCCGCCCACGGCCTCGTAGTCCAGGTCCGCGGTGGTGTCCAGCATCACCTGACCGACGAGCGGGGCCGCCTCCGCGTCCAGGGTGATCCGGCGGAGGTCGATGTAGTAGTCGGCCTCCATCCCGGACGAGAGGGTCACCTTGCCGTGGACCACGGCCTTGTTCCTGATCTGCTCCAGCAGGGCGTCACGCGCATCGGTCATGTCCACGAGCCTAAGCGGTCGCCGGTTACAGCCTGCGCCAGGTCCAGGTCGTGGAGACCTCCAGCGGATCGACGGGCGTCACCAGGCGCGGCATGGTGTTGAGGCCGTTGGGCGGTCCGGACTGCGGCTCGACGCAGACGGCCTCGGCCTGTTCGTCGTACAGGACGACCCATTCGGCCCGGCTGGTGACCCGCAGTTCGAGCCTGCCGGGCCAGGTCAGGGTGACGTCCACGCCGTCCGGCATGCCGAAGCAGTCGTCCCAGGGGCCGGGCTTCGGGGGGATCCGGCGACCGGTCGGCAGATGGTCCTCCCCGCGCTCCTCCTGCCACTCGGGCGTGAAGGAGACCTGGGCGTCACCGGTGCCGTCGCCGAGGTTGCGCAGGAACCACGGGTGCCATCCCGCCTGTGCGGGGAAGGAGTCGCCGATCGTCTCGATCCCGAGCGTGAGGGTGACCGAGTCCTCGGCGAGCTCGACGAGTTGCGTGACCCGGCCCGGGTACGGCCAGGGGTCTACCAGGTCGTACGTGAAAACGGCGGAGGTCTTGTCGGTACGAGCCGTACGCCAGACCGTGTCCCGACCGGTGCCGTGGATCGCATGCGGTGGGTTGTTGACGGGGAGGTGCCGCACCTCGGCGCCGTCACGGAACCGGCCGTGGTCGACCCGGCCGCACCACGGCACCATCGGGAACGCGCCGTATTTGGGGCCCTGCCGCAGCAGCTCCGTGCCGCCGACGCGCAGCGAGCCGACGCGGCAGCCCAGGGCGGGGAGCAGGGTCAACTCGGCTTCGCCGGCCTCGAGTCGGACGCCGGGGCCGGGTTCCGTGGTGTCGTGGGTCGTCACATCCCCGACCCTAGAGCCTCGCCCACGGAAGGGGACGGAGCGGAGGACCGGTGTCCGGACCGGGTGGGCCGCCCTCCTCCCCGGTGCTTCAGCGGCGGCGGCGCAGGATCCGGCTGACGACGACCGCGGAGGCGACGAGCGCCGCGGCGGCCGGGGCGGCCCAGCGCAGGGACACGGTGGTTGTCGCGGCCTCGGGCGCGGGAACCGGGGCGTACCGACCGCGCGGCGGCGCGTGGTCGACCTCCTCGGCGCTGCGACCGATCATGGTGCGGCGCGCGTGTGCGGCCTCGGCGGGCGGCTCGGTGCCGAGCCCGTCGTCGAGGGCGTCGTCGAACTCCTCGTCCAAGTCGTCCCGGAGAGCATGCGCCGCCTCGTCGTCGTCACCGGCGTCCCGCTCGTCGGAGGCTCGGTCGTCGTCGCCCACGGCCTCGAGGTCGGAGAGCGGGTCCAGCGACGGGGGCGGCACCTCGGCCTCGAAGACCGACGGCGTTCCCGGCGGGGCGTCCGGCCCGACGTCCGCCGCGTCCTTCCCCTCGTCCGGCCCTGCGTCCCGCTTGTTCTCAGGGCCGGGCTCCTGCGCGCCCCGCTGGTCCGCCGGCTTCTCCGCCTGCCGGTCGCCCCGGGGGCGATCGGGCTTGTCCGGTGACGGGATACCGGGGATGACGCGCTGGTTGTCGTCGTCCGGGTCCCCCGTGCCGATCGGCGACGATTCGAGACCCGAGGCCATGTCCGCGGCGAAACGGTCCAGCAGACGGCGCCCGGCCGTCTCGGCCGCGGATGCGCCGGCCTCGGCCAGACGGCCTTCGCTGTGCACGGTCCCGGTGCATGCGAGACGCGTACCGCCGTCCGCCGCCGACAGCCGTACGTTCAGGGCGACCTTCACGGAGCCGCTGCCGCGCGACTCCGTGCCTTCGCCCTCCACCGCCAGGTCGCCGCCGTCCTGTTCGGTGACACGGAGACGACCGCGGTAGGTGATGGTCGAGTGGCCGATGCGCAGTCTCAGCCGACCCGCGAACTCCAGGGGCCCACCGGGGGTGTCATGCGTCCCCTCCGCATCCTCGGCATCACTCTGGAACCCCGGGATGCATCGTGAGACACGGGCGGGATCGGCCAGCGCCTGCCGCACGGTGCCGACGGAGAACGGAACGAACACCTCATGCTCCATGGAGACCGAGCCTACCCAGCCATCCCCGTAAGGCACCCTCATCGGACCGACATCCGCCCGCATCGGCTTCCGGGGACCCGCCCGCATCGGCATTCGGGGCCCGCCCGTATCGGCTACCGGGCACCCGCCCCGGCACGCCGTACGGCCGGCCCCGCCGTCCGGTCCGTACCCTCCCGTCTCAGTCGTCCGCCCCCGGTGTCAGGACGTTCCCCGTCGTGGCGTTGATGAGCACCACGCGCCCCTCGTCGTCGTCGGCGGCGCCGGGCGCGGTCTGCGTGACCTGCCAGACGATCCTGCCGTCGTCGCTGGTGTCGATCTCCAACGAGTCCAGTTCGGAGGGCCGGTACGCGTAGGCCAGACGTACGGCCTGGTGGGCGGTCGTCTTGGAGAGCCGCATCCTGGCGACGTCGTCGTCCGGCGTCATGTCGCGTTGGCGGGAGAGGAGCTCGGAGCCGTCACCGGAGACGGTGACGTCGTACTCGTCGACGTAGTCGTCGTTGTCCTGGTCCTTGCCCTTGGACGCGACGACGATCTCCCAGATCCGGTTCCCCCGCGCGTCGCGCTCCCCTTCGAGCTGGAAGGACGCACCGCGGGGCACGGACACATCGGCGGTGCTCAGTGCGCGCAGCGCGTTCTCGACCGACTCCGGCGTGGACGCGGGTGCCGGCATCGTGCTTGGTGCACGGTCGTGCTCGCGGTCCCAGGCCCGCGGGGCGGAATCGGCACGGGAGTCGGAGGAGGACGAGTTCGCGCAGCCGGTGAGGACGGCCGCTGCCGCCAGTGCGATCGCGCCGGCGCGAAAGCGGGCAGAAGTCCGGATTGCTGGCATGTGTCGCATGAGACCCGTTTCTACACCCGTCGGACCGTCAGTCGAGGTAGCGCGGGTGCATCAGCATGGAAGCGGGCAGTCCGGTCACCCGCTCGCGCTCGGCGGCGCGCTCGGCGCTCCGCAGCGAGCCCGGGGTCAGCGAGCGCAGCCGGGGCCCGTCGGCGGGCAATTCCAGTGATGGGGGGCTGCGGCGGGCCGAGGCGAGGACGAACCCCCAGTCCCTCGGCTGACGCCCGCGCCGGGACACCGGACCCGCCCCCCGCGACAGCGCCGGGAGCCGCCCGTCCACCCGGTAGGCCACCGTCCGCAGGCCCGCCGCGCGCACGGTCGCGTCCACGGTCCAGAACTGGTGCGGCCGGTCCGACAGCGCCCCGGCGTGGACGGCGAGCCTCCCGCCCGGGGCCATGACGCGCCGCACGAGACCATAGAACTCCAGCGAATAGAGCTTGGTGCTCGTGGTGATGTCGGGGTCGGGCAGGTCGGAGAGCACGACGTCGTACGAGCCGCGGCTCCGCACCGCCCCTCGCAGCCAGTCGAACGGGTCGGCCCGCACCACCCGGGCCCGCCGGTCGCCGAGCGCGTCGCTGTTCAGGGCGGACAGGCCCGGGTCGGTGCGGGCCACCCGCAGCAACTGCGGGTCGGGTTCGACGAGCGTCACCGAGACGACGCCGGGGTGGCGCAGCACCTCGCGGAGCGCCAGCCCGTCGCCTCCGCCCAGGACCAGGACACGGCGGTGGGTCCCGGCCATCGCCGGATGGACCAGCGCCTCGTCGTAGCGGAACGCGTCCCGGCCGCTGACCCGCAGTCGCCCATCGAGGAAGAGGGACAGCGACGCCGCCGGGCGGCCGCCGGGACCTGACCGTGAACCTGCCTGCTCCTGCGTGCTGTGCACGTCCGCGGAAGCCGGGGCGCGGCCGCCGCCCGGGCGGCCACGGTCCGTAGCCCTTCCGCTCGCGGCGGCGCCTGGTTCGCCCGTGACGACGACCTCGTTCGCGCCCGTGCCGACGGCGACCCGCACATCGGCCCCGTACACCGCGCGACGTGCCGCCCGCTCGAACGGCTCGACGAGGAGGGTGCAGCCCGCCAGCAGCGCCAGCACCAGCACATTGACGCCCAGGAGCAACCACCGTGAGCGTGGGGTCAGTTCGCGGCGGAACAGCCACAGCACCGTCACCCCGCCCGCCAGCGCGTTCACCGCACCGGTCAGCAGCGCGCCCCGCGGTTGACCCAGGCACGGCAACAGCAGGAAGGGAAAGGCGAGTCCGCCGGCGAGCGCCCCCACGTAGTCCGCGGCGAAGAGATCGGCGACCGCGCCGCCCGCGTCCTGCTTCCTGATGCGCTGAATGAGCGTCATCAGCAGCGGCACCTCCGCCCCGATCAGCACCCCGATCGTCGCGGAGAAGGCGACGAGCACCGTGCGGGAATGACCGAACCAGGCGAACGCCGCGTACAGCGCCATCGCCGACGAACCGCCGACCAGCGCGAGCACGGCCTCGACGACTCCGAACCCGGCGACCGGCCGCCACCGCAGCCGCTTCGCGAGCAGCGAGCCGACCCCCATGGCGAAGACCATCACGGACAGCACGACGGACGCCTGCGTGACGGAGTCACCGGACAAGTACGAGGCGAGGGCGACCAGTTCGAGCTCGTAGACCAGGCCGCAGGCCGCGCACACGAACACCGCCGCCAGGACCAGGAAGCGGCCGAGGCCTTCCGGAACGGGGAGTTCCACCGGGCCCCGCGGCTCCCGCGCCGCAGCCGCACACGGGACGCGGGCCACGGGCGGATCAATCATGCGGGGAACGGTACGTCAGGCATTTCTGTGGACCTGTCACCCACACGAGTGCGGTGTAGGTTCTGCGCGGCCTACAACACTTTCAAGGGGGCGCGGGCCTATCGCCGCGCATGCCCCGTGAGCCCTGTGTGCCGACCCGCGTCCGTGTGGCGACGAGCGTGCCCTCCTGCGGGTACGCGTGCCAGGTCCGCCAGGCCAGCCGCCCTTCGCGGCAGTGCGCCAGGAGAGCGGTGAACGCGTACGGACTGCCGGGGAAGGTCCCCGCGAGGCCGTACGGATGGTCGGCGACGAGCGCGAGCAACTCCTGGGCGCGCCCGGCGAAGGACTCCTCGGAATGCGTCTCGACGTGCGCCGCGAATTCGTACTCCCAGTCCCCGATGCGCTTATCGATCCCGAGCGGCAGTGGCGTGGCGCTGCCCGACATGCAGGCCACGGTCTCCGAGCACTGCCCTTGGTCGTCCTCGACGAGTACCTGGTGAGAGGCGCCGAGCAGTCTCAACTGCAACGCGACGTATCCGAGTTGGAGCTTCAGTTCGGCGAGGGCGGGCAGCGGCTCCCGGCCCAGCGCCCAGGCCAGATCGGCGGCACGGGTGTCGGTATAGGCAGTCTTGAGAGTGGTGAGCATGGGTCGGCTCCGCAAAAGCAGGCAGGGGTGATCGCGCAGTGGATGACGGGTGGGCCGGCTCGCCCCGGAGAGGGGACCGAGGGAGCTACGCTCGCCGGCTCGTGCCCACGTGGGGGTCCGGGGGGATACGAAATCATGAGATGCCCGCGGCTCACAGCGCTTTTACCCAACTTCGCCGGGTTTCCATCCTCCAGAGGGCCGCACGGTTCAACTGTTCAAAACAACAGCGTCCGGCGGGCGTTGAACCCGCCGGACGCATATGCCTTACCGCATGGGACAGCCGCACAACCCCCGGTCAGTTGCGGCCGTTCCGCCCCCGTTTTCCGAGGTGAGCGCCGGTTGGGCGCCGGGCCGAGCGAAAGGCGTCAGCCGCCCCCGCCACCACCGCAGCCCCCGCCACCGCCACCGCCGCAGCCGCCGCCCCCGCAACCGCTGCCGCCACCGCACGAGGAGCCGCCGCACGAGGCGCCGCCGCCGCATCCCCCGCCGGCGGCACCGCCTCCGCCCCCGGCCCACCAGCTTCCCCGCCGGCGCGGGCCCTTTGATCTGCCCCCCTTGCCGGCGAGGCCGGCGATCGCGGCGATCATCACGACCACGAACACGCCCACGAACAGTGCGACTCCCATCGTCCTCACTCTCCTCTCAGTTCCCCCGAAGCGAGGCCCCGCTTCTTGCGTGACGGGGTCATGCCCGGGCCTCGGAGCCTCAAAGCAGAGTTGAGGAACTCCAGAGGTTCGGCGAAGGACGGCTCACAGGGAAGGACGGGTCGGCGGCCGTACCGCCCCCGCGGCCGACGGACCGCCGGTGCGGCCTCACCGCAGGGAAACGGTCGTCCGGTAGAAGTCGTCACCCAGGCCCTCGGGCTTGGTGAGCTTGACGATCGGCGCGCCGGGCGGGGGCGGGGGCGGGGTGAGTTGATCCGTGGGGAGATTCGGCGGAGCGGTCTGCTGGTCGTTGGCCTGTTCGAAGTTGACCATGCCGGTCTTCTCCAGCGAGGTGATGTGGTCCAAGACGACCTCGTTGGCCTGGTCGGCGAGTTGGCGCACCAGGCTGTTCTCCGTGGACGCCCGGGCCTTGGCGACGGCCGGGAAGATCTGGCCGTGCGTGACGCGCATGATGCTCACCGCGGTGGTGTCGAACTCCGTACCCCTCTTCGACTGCACGGTTGCCACGAACTGCTGCTGTTGCGGAGTCGGCTGGTTGGGCAGGGTGATGTTCAGCTCCGAAGCGATCCTGCGGCAACTGGCGTCGAGCAGGGTGTGCCCGGCGACCAGGTGCTCGCCGGCCTCCTTCATGGCCTTGGTCGTTCCCCGCTGCATGGCGAGCCGGCCGAGGGGGTGCTCCCACAGACCGGCCGAGCGCACTTTGACCACGAAGTCCCGGTCGGCCTCGGTCAACGGCCCGTACGGGGTGTTGGCGATGATGCGGTCGGACGTCGTGTTCGCGTAGGTCATGCCGCCGATGGCAGGGTAAGCGATTGCGCCCAGGGTCATCACCAGGCTGCCGATCAAGAAGAGGGTGCCAGCCCTGGCCCGTGAGATGCGCATGGTTCCTCCTGCTGCGAGCGGCGCTTACACCAAGCAGTACGGATGAAACACGCGACACAATCATTGCACTGAGCAAATCCCGCACGCTCTCGCGTGACGTGCATCACGTAGCGGCCCGGGGCGAGGGGAGCCTCTCCCGGCGTACGGCGGATGCGCCGGCGGGCCGCGCCCTCCGCGGATGACGGCGCGTGGCCACCCCCGTCGGAGGGCCGACACGCGGCCCGGCCGTCCCCCCGGCACGGCGCACGGGGCCCGCCGGGCGGCAGCCGCACACAGCGCGGGGGCGAGGTGATGGTTCGTCAGGCCTCGGGCGCTGAGCGAACGTCCGGCTGCCGGCGGGGCCAGCGATCGCGGCGAGGTCACGTGACACCGTGGGCAAGGTCGCGCGGACGGAAGAGCCGTGCACGGGCAGGCCGGCGCGTCGACCGACCGTCCGGTGAGGCGGTTCGTGTGCGGCCGTCGTCACGGACGCCCTTCGCGGCCTTCGATGGCCGGAGGGGCGCCGGCGGGACGGCGGTGAGCACGTGACCGGCCCGGGCAACGGAGCCGGTTGAGCACGACGGCGGATGCGCCCGTACGTTTGTGTGATCCAGCGTGTGGGATCCAGGAAGCCGTGACCGGGGGCGTGACGTGGGGCGACGACAGGCGTACAAGGGCAGGCGCATGAGGCGGGCACTGCTCCTGGTGGCCGCCCTGCTCACCGGCGCCCTACTCGGCAGTGGCACGCCCGCCTCGGCCCACGCGGTGCTGAAGAGCAGCGACCCGCGCGAGGGCACCGTGCTGAAGACCGCGCCGGACGAGGTCACGGTCACGTTCGACGAGTCGGTCGCTCTCGCCGAGGACTCCCTGCGTGTGCTCGCCCCCGACAACCGTCCGGTGACCGCGGGCGATCCGCGGCACATGGGCGGCAAAGCGGACACCGTCGGTGTACCGCTGGCCGACGGCCTGAAGGAGGGCACGTACACCGTCACCTGGCGAGTGGTCTCCGCTGACAGCCACGCGATATCCGGTGCCTTCACGTTCGCCGTCGGCAAGCCCTCGAAGACCCCGGCACCCACCGCTGCCGAACCGCCCGTGGACTCGGCCGTCGACACGCTCTACGGCATCGGTCGATACACCGCCTACGGCGGCCTGGCCCTGCTGATCGGTATCGCCGTGTTCGCTCTGGCGTGCCTGCCCGCGGGCACGACCGCCCGGGTGCTGCGCCGCCCGTTCCTGGCCGGGTGGTGGGCGCTGCTGCTGTCCACGGCCGCGCTGCTCGTGCTCCGCGGACCGTACGCGAGCGGCTCTGGGCCGGGCGGTGTGTTCGACCTGCCGTTGCTGCGGAGCACCGTGGGGAGCCGACCGGGCATCGCGCTGCTGGTCCGCCTGGCACTGCTACTGCTGGTGGCCCTTCTCGCCCGGCGCGGCCGCCCCGATTGGAGGGCCGACCGGCCTAGGGTCGCGACCGGCGTCGTCGTCGCGATCGGTCTCGCCACGACTTGGGCGGCGGCGGAACACGCCTCTGCGGGGATCCAGGTCCCTGTGGCGATGGCCTCCTCCGTACTGCATCTGCTGGCCATGGCCGTGTGGCTGGGCGGGCTGACCGCGCTGCTGACCGTGCTGTACCGGACCCCGGCCGACGAGCCGCTTCCGCCGGCGGCCGTGGGCCGTTTCTCCCGCATCGCCCTCGGCGCAGTCGCCGTCCTCGCGGCCACCGGCCTCTACCAGTCCTGGCGCGGGCTCGGCTCCTGGGAGGCGCTCACCACGCCGTACGGCAGGGTGCTCGCTGTGAAGACGGGGCTGGTGCTCCTCATGCTGGCGGTGGCGTCGTACTCCCGGAACTGGACCGAGCGGATGCTGCGCACGCGTCAGGAGGAACCGACACTGGTCGCGGTCGGGAGCGGCAGCCACGGGGCACCCACAGGCACGGCGACCGGTACGGCCGGATCGGGTACGCCCGGGGCGGAGACGGCCGGGTCCGGTACGGCTGCGGCCACCGCTGTCGAGTCCGCCGGGGACGAACCCGTCACAGACGAGCCCGGCCCCGACGAGCCCGCCGCTGCCGAGCCCGGCCCGGACGCGCCGCGGCATGGCCTGCGCAAGACCGTGCTCGCCGAGGTGCTGATCGGTGTGGTGGTCCTCGTGGCCACGACCGTGCTCACGGGCAGCGAGCCCGGCCGGGCCGCCACCGAGACCGCACATGAGGCCAGGGTTCCCGGGCGCCCCAACGTCTCCCTGACCGTGATCCCCTTCGACGCAGGCTCTCCCGCCGCGCGCGGCAAGGTGCAGATCACCCTGGAACCCGGCCGGGTCGGCAGGAACGTGGTGGAGGCAGTGGTCTACCGCTCCGACGGCAGCGTCATCGCCATTCCCGAATTGCGCCTCACCTTCACCCTGGCCACGCAGCGCGTCGGTCCGCTCGACGCCGAGCTCGCCGACCAGGGTGGCTACTGGGGCAGCGACACCCTCGACCTTCCGTTCGCCGGGACCTGGAGGATCAGGGCCACCGTCCGCGTCTCCGACGTCGACCAGGCCACCGTCTCGAAAACCGTGAAGATCACCCCATGACGTCCGGTCCACCAGGAGCCCATGCGTCATCGCCGAGCGGCGCTCAACGGGCTCGGGTCAACTGGCCCACGGCCTGGCGAATCGAGTCCTCACGCTTGCAGAACGAGAACCGGGCCAGCCAGGCCGGAGCACCGGCGCCCACGTAGAAGGCAGAGGTCGGAATGGCCACCACACCGGCCCGCCGTGGCAGCTCCCGGCAGAACTGCACACCGTCCTCGTAGCCCCACGGCCGTACGTCCGCCTGCACGAAGTAACCGGCATCCGCACGGTAGGGGTGCAGGCCCGCCCGTGCCAGGCCGTCGCTGAGCAGATCCCGGTTCCGCCGCAGGGTCGCCCGAAGCTCCGCAGCCCACTCCTCCACCGAGTCGAGTGCCTGTGCCAGTGCTGCCTGATAGGGCGTGCCCGAGGCGTACGTCAGGAACTGCTTCGCCGCCCCCACGGCGGCAACCAGCGGCGCCGGGCCGCAGACCCAACCGATCTTCCAGCCCGTGACGTTGAAGGTCTTGCCCGCGGACGAAATGATCAGCGTCCGGTCCCGCATTCCCGACAGCGTCGCGATCGGCACATGGCGAGTGCCGTCATAGGCCAGGTGCTCGTACACCTCGTCCGTCACCACGGTCAGCCGGTGCTCCTGGCACACCTCTGCGATCGAGGCCAGCTCGTCGGCCGTGAACACCTTGCCCGTCGGGTTGTGCGGGGTGTTGAGAATCAGCACCCGAGCACGCGGCGTGACGGCAGCGCGCAGCGCGTCGGCATCGAGCGCAAAGCCGTCGCCGTCGAGGACGAGCGGAACACCGACGAGACGCGCGCCGGCCAGACGGGCATCCGCCGCGTACGCGTCGTAGCAGGGATCGAAGGCGATGATCTCGTCACCGGGATCACAGAGGGCCAGCAGTGCGGAGGCGAGCGCTTCCGTCGCACCCGTAGTGATCAGCACCTCGCCCTGCGGGCGGTAGTCCAGGCCGTAGCGGCGGAGCTGATGCTCGGAGACGGCCTCGCGCAACGCGGGGAAACCGACCGCGGGCGGGTACTGGTTGTTCCCCGACAGCACGGCGTCCGCCACACCCTTGAGCAGTGCGGCAGGGCTCTCCAGCTCCGGAACGCCCTGGCCGAGGTTCACGGCCCCGGTGCTCCGCGCCAGCTCCGTCATCTCCGTGAAGATCGACGTCCCCATGTCGCGGACCCTCGTCGCAGGCCCCCACCACGCCTGGCCTGCACCGCGCTTGTCCGTCGTTTCCATCGAATCCATGCGTCCCGTTCCCCGAGTCCATCAGTCAGGAGGTTCGGCCCTCACGATAGGCCTCCGCGGCCCGGCCGGGCCGTCCCGAGCACCGGGTGAACGCGGGCTGATGCGACCGGGCGCCGGGGCGTGGGCCGATGGGGTGCACTTCAGGGCACCGCCGGGCGTCTGCGGTCGCCCGGAGCTGAGGCTCCGCGCAAGGTCGGAGGTGCAGGATCCTCCTCGCGTGAGCGCGGGGGCGGGTCCGCGTCCGCCCGCTGCGCCGCACCGGAGGTGCCTGTCGTGCCAGCCGACACCCGCCTGCCCGTACGCGCCGGAGACGACAGGCCCGTACGGCTGCGGTCGGGGTGGCACGGGCAGGCGCGCAAGGCCCTGCGGCGGGCGGCACCGGCACTCGGGATCTACGCCGCGGTGCGCCTGTGCGGGCTGCTCGTCTTGGCGCTGTGGTCCTGGCACGCCGGCAAGCAGCCGGGCAGGCTGCTCGGCCGTTCCTGGGATTCCGTCTGGTACGTGCGGCTCGCCGAACACGGCTACGGCACGGTCGTGCACGGCACCGACCCGTCCCACATCTACAACGACCTGGCGTTCTTCCCGCTCTACCCGCTGCTGGTCCGCGGTCTGCGGACAACTCTGTCCCTCGGGTTCGTCGAGGCCGCGCTGCTGGTGTCCTGGGCGGCAGCGGCCGTGGCCGCCTGGGGGATCTACGCGGTGGGCGAGCGGCTGGCGGGCCGCCGGGCGGGCGTCCTGCTCGTCGTCCTGTGGGGCGTGCTGCCGCATGCGATCGTCCAGTCGATGGCGTACACGGAGTCGCTGATGACCGCCTTCGCCGCCTGGGCCCTGTACGCGGCACTGACCGGACGGTGGCTGTGGGCGGGTACCTTCGCGGCGCTCGCCGGGCTCTCCCGCCCGAACGGTGTCGCGGTGGCGGCCGCGGTCTCGCTCGGCGCCGCATGGCAGATCTGCCAGCTCTGGCGGAACCGCGCTCCCGACAGCCTCTCGCTCTCCGCCCGCCAGGACTGGCGGCTCTGGGCGGGGGCTGCGCTCGCCCCACTGGGCTGGACCGGCTATGTCCTGTGGGTGGGCCGGCGGAAGGGGAGCCCCCTGTTCGGCTATTTCGCGGTGCAGCGCGGGTGGGGCTCGAAGTTCGACTTCGGCCAGGACGGCTGGGAGACGGTCCGCCGTACGGTGCTGGGCCCGATGCGCCTGCCCTACCCGATGACGATTGCGCTGGTCTCGGTCGCGCTGGTGCTCTTCGTGCTGCTGTTGCTCGACCGTCCGCCGCTCGCCCTCGTCGTGTACAGCGGGGTGCTGTTCGTCATCGCCCTGGGCGGCGCACGGTACTTCGGGTGCAAGCCGCGCTTTCTGCTGCCCGCGTTCCCGCTGCTGCTGCCGCTGGCGGTGGGCATGGCGAGAGCCCGGACGCGCACCGTCGTGGTGACGGCAGGTGCGCTGGCCGGGCTCTCGTGGTGCTACGGGACGTATCTGCTGGCGATCGCGGCGTCGGCGCCGTAGGGCCGGCCCGCCCCGCCCGGGCCCCCGTTCACCTCCCCCTGCGCGGCCCCGTTTCCGGGCATGACGCCCTGGCCCTCCGGGCGCCGCGTCCCCGACCGGCGCCGGGCGGAGGGGAGTTACTCCTCGTCGCCCTCGTCGTCGGGCCCCGCGGAGTCGATGTCCTTCTCCAGGCCGAGCTGTTCCACGACCCAGCGGTCGAACTCGATCGAGGCACGCACCCAGCTCACTGTGCTGGACACGAAGTGCTCCAGGCTCACGCCGGTGCCGACCAGCATCTGCGCCTCGCCGATCAGGCGGACGGTGCCGTCGTCGTTGGTGTGGCTGTAGACCTTCGGCCACAGCGTGCGGCGGTTCCAGTCGTCGATCGACTCCAGAAGCTGCGGCTTGGACTCGATGTGGTGCGGCCGGTCGTAGAACGTGCGGACCGAGAAGACCTGCTGCTCCTCCTCCCCGCGGAACATGAAGTACGTGCGGAACTGCTCCCACGGCGCGGCGAGGTCACCCTCGTCGTCCACGACGTACTTCAGCTCCATCTGGTCGAGGAGCTGCTTGACCAGGTCCTGATCGGGGATGACGGGGCCCACCGGCCCCGACTGCTGCGGTTCGGGCTGGCCCCCGAAGTTCGGAATCGAGGACGGGTCGATAGTCACCGTGGATTTCCCTTCGTACGGTTCCTGCCATCCTCCCTCACACCGGCCCCGTCGTTGCAACCCCGGTCTACTCCACCGGTCGGGCGGCGTGTACGGCCGCCCGCCCGGTCCCGGTGGTGGGGCCGGACCGGGTGGTCAGTCCTTCGTGCGGGCGCCGACGGTCAGCCGGTTGCCGTCACGGTCCAGACCCACACGCACCGTGTCCCCGTCCTGGACGTCGCCGGCGAGGATCGCGCGGGCGAGCTGGTCGCCGATGGCCGTCTGCACCAGGCGGCGCAGCGGCCTCGCGCCGTACGCCAGGTCCGGTCCGGCGTCGGGCGCGTCGATCACCGGCTCGTGGCCCAGCCGCGACAGCCACTCGAGCGCCTCGTCGGTGAGGTCGAGCGTGAGCCGGCGGTCGGCCAGCCGGCGCTGCAGATGGTCGATCTGGATCCGTGCGATCCGCTTGAGCTGGTCGGTGCCGAGCGGGTGGAAGACCACCACGTCGTCGAGGCGGTTGAGGAATTCGGGGCGGAAGGAGGCCCGTACGGTCTCCAGGACCTTGTCCCGCTTGACGTCCTCGCTGAGCGCCGGGTCCACGAGATAGGTGGAACCGAGGTTGGAGGTGAGGATGAGGATGGTGTTGCGGAAGTCGACGGTCCGGCCCTGGCCGTCGGTAAGCCGTCCGTCGTCCAGCACCTGCAGCAGGACGTCGAAGACCTCGTGGTGGGCCTTCTCCACCTCATCGAGCAGCACCACGCTGTACGGGCGACGGCGCACGGCCTCCGTGAGCTGGCCGCCTTCCTCGTAGCCGACGTAGCCGGGCGGGGCCCCGACGAGACGGGCGACGGAGTGCTTCTCGCCGTACTCGCTCATGTCGATGCGGACCATGGCCCGCTCGTCGTCGAAGAGGAAGTCGGCGAGCGCCTTGGCCAGTTCGGTCTTGCCGACACCGGTCGGGCCGAGGAAGAGGAAGGATCCGGTCGGGCGGTCGGGGTCGGAGATGCCCGCGCGGGAGCGGCGTACGGCGTCGGAAACGGCGCGGACGGCCTCGCTCTGGCCGATCAGCCGCTTGCCGATCTCCTCCTCCATGCGCAGCAGCTTCTCGGTCTCGCCCTCCAGCAGCCGCCCGGCGGGGATGCCGGTCCACGAGGCGACCACGCTCGCGATGTCGTCCGGCGTGACCTCCTCGCCGACCATTCCCTCGAGGGCCTTCTGCTCGGCGGTGGCCTGCTCCAGCTCCTTGCGGGTCTGCGGGATGACCTCGGAGCGCAGACGGCCGGGGGTGACCCAGTCACCGGTCTCCGGCGCCTTGCGCTCGGCAAGTTCGAGCTCGGTCTCCAGCTCGTCGAGGCGCTTCTTCAGGTCGCCGACGCGGTTGTGGATCTCCTTCTCGGCGTTCCACCGGGCACGCAGGCCGCGCAGCTTCTCCTCCTTCTCCGCGCGGTCCTTGCGCAGCCGGTCGAGGCGGTCGCGCGCGTCCGGGGAGAGGTCCTTCTCGCGGTCCTGCTTCTTGAGGAGCTTGCGCTCCTTCTCCCCGGCCTGGGCCGCCAGCAGCGACTCCTCCTCCATCATCAACCGGTCCACGGCGCGCTGGAGTTCGTCGATCTCGACGGGTGAGGAGTCGATCTCCATCTGGAGCCGGGAGGCGGCCTCGTCGACAAGGTCAATGGCCTTGTCGGGCAGGAAGCGGGAGGTGATGTAGCGGTCGGAGAGCGAGGCGGCGGCGACCAGGGCGGAGTCCGCGATCTGCACACCGTGGTGCGCCTCGTAACGGCCCTTCAGACCGCGGAGGATCGCGATCGAGTCCTCGACGGACGGCTCGGCGACCAGTACCTGCTGGAAGCGGCGCTCCAGCGCCGGGTCCTTCTCGATGCGCTCGCGGTACTCGTCGAGCGTCGTCGCGCCGACCATGCGCAGCTCGCCGCGGGCCAGCATGGGCTTGAGCATGTTGCCCGCGTCCATGGCGGAGTCACCGCCGGCGCCCGCGCCGACGACGGTGTGCAACTCGTCGATGAACGTGATGATCTGGCCGTCGCTCTCCTTGATCTCGGCAAGAACGGTCTTCAGCCGCTCCTCGAACTCACCGCGGTACTTGGCGCCCGCGACCATCGCGCCGAGGTCGAGCGCCACCAGGCGCTTGTTCTTCAGCGACTCGGGCACGTCGCCCTTCACGATCCGCTGTGCCAGTCCCTCGACGACGGCGGTCTTGCCGACGCCGGGCTCGCCGATGAGGACGGGGTTGTTCTTCGTACGGCGGGAGAGGACCTGGACGACACGGCGGATCTCGGTGTCACGGCCGATGACCGGGTCGAGCCTGCCCGTACGGGCCAGGGCCGTGAAGTCGGTGCCGAACTTCTCCAGGGCCTTGTACGTGCCCTCCGGGTCGGGCGTGGTCACGCGTCGTCCTCCGCGGATCGTCTCGAAGGCGTCGAGCAGCCTTTCGGCGCTCGCGCCCTGCTGGTCGAGGAGTTCACCGGCCTTGCCGCCCTTGGCCGCGATGCCGATGAGCAGGTGCTCGGTGGAGATGTAGTCGTCGCCCAGCTCCTTGGCGCGCTGACCGGCGTCGGCGACGACGGCGAGCAGGGCACGGTCGGGCTGCGGTGCGGCGACGGTGGATCCCTGGGCGGTGGGGAGCGAGCCGAGCAGCCGCTCGGCGCCGGACCGTACGGCCGCCATGTCGGCCTCGACGGCGGCCAGCAGGTCCTGGAGGTTCTCGTTCTCCTCGCCCTCCAGCAGTGCGAGCAGCAGGTGCACGGGGGTGAAGTCGGGGTTCCCTGCGGACACGGCGCGCCTGCCGGCCGCGCTCAGGGCTTCCTCACTCCTGTTGGTCAGCTCGGCATCCACGGGTGTGCACTCCTCCTCGTATCGCTCGGCGGCGTCGTCACTCGGTGCGGCGGGCCGGTGGCGCCGGTCCCGCCCGCCTCAATCCTGCCAGATACAACCTGCAGTAAGTTGAGTCTATTCCACTCAAGATAGAGCCGTCGAGCTTGGAATCACGCGGCTGGAGCCGGGCCGGGGTACGTACGTCGGAATGTGCGCAGCCCGGGCCTCGTCCGCATGGACCGACGCGTCCCTCGCGCGGGCCGCGTCCGGCGCCCGACCTGCTGCCGATACCGGCCCCACAGGGCGGCCCCCGGACCTGCCTACCGACCGGCCCCGCAGGCGGCCCCCGGACCTGCCTACCGACCGGCCCCGGACCTGCCGACGAGCCCCGGACCCGCCTCCGACGCACGGACGCACCCTGACCAGCCCCCGAACGCACGGACGCACCCTGGCCCCGGACCGATCCACGTCCTCGGACGCTCACGGCCGACCGGGGCCGGGCACGCGGGCCGCAGCGGTCTACCGCTGCTCGTCGATGACCTCCAGGTTCATGAACCGAGGTTCACGAGAGCACAGGTTCCGGAACTCCTCGGCCACCCGCTGTGTCTCCGGCAGATCGTTGTTGATCATGGCCTGCTCGTACGAGGGGAACTCGACGATGTCGACATAGTGAGTGGGATCGTCGCGGTCCTTGGTGTGCATCTCGCGGGTCAGCGTCCGCTTGCCCTCCGTGGCGCGCAGCCACTCTTCGAAGACCCGCTCCATCTCCTCTCCGCGCGTCGTCTCGTAATCGATGACCTGTACGAATGTCATGAGCTTCAGACCTCCTACGGCTTCGCGTACTCCGCAGCCATCCCACCGGCGAAGTCGTACACCACGCACGGCTCGTCGCCGACGACCCAGGCGTCGTGCCCGGGCGGGCAGACGAACACGTCTCCGGCGCCGACCTCCGCCTCGCCGCCGCCCTCGTCCATCCGGAAGCGCAAGCGGCCGTGCACCACCAATGCCTGGTGGTGGACCTGGCAGCTCTTCGTCCCGGCGATCGGCGCCACGGACTCGGACCAACGCCAGCCGGGTTCCATGGTGGCCACGGCGAAGTCCAGACCGGTGAGGTGGAGCGCTTCGACGTGGCCGCTGGGGAAGTCGCGCCGCTCATCCGGCTTCTCGATCGTCTTGACTTCCATCATGGCGGTCATGGCAATACCTCCCATTTCGGGCCACACCTCCATGGTGCTCCGCCCTCCGGGGGAGCCGCCAGGCGGAGCCGGGCCGATCACCCAGTGGCCGATACGGCTGCCCTGCGTGGTGGTTCCGGACAGCCGGCAGTTCCGGACGGCCGACGGTTCCGGGCTGCCGACAGTTCCGGACCGCCGACGGTTCCGGGGACCGGGGTTCCGGGGACCGGGGTTCCGGAGGCCGGGGGTTCCGGAGGCCGGGGGTTCCGGACGACAGAGACGCCACGGACCCTCCCGTTTCCGCGGGAAGGGTCCGTGGCGTTCCTGTACGCCGCCGAGCGCTACTCGGCGCCCCGCTTGGGCCGCCAGACGACCAACGCGCTGGTCTGGTGGACGTCCTGATACGGCACCAGATCACGGCGGTACGAGGCGTGGACGGCCGCCTCCCGCTGCTGCATCGTCGCCGCCGCGCCCTCCAAGGCGTGCTGGAGTTCGGCGACGCGCGACTGCAGTGCCGCGACCTGGTTCTCCAGTTCGATGATGCGCTTGATACCGGCGAGGTTGATGCCCTCGTCCTGGGACAGCTGCTGCACCTGACGGAGCAGTTCGATGTCCCGGGCCGAGTAGCGGCGGCCGCGCCCGGCCGTACGGTCCGGGGACACCAGGCCCAGCCGGTCGTACTGGCGCAGGGTCTGCGGGTGCAGGCCCGAGAGCTGAGCCGCCACCGAGATGACGTAGACAGGGGATTCGTCGGTGAGCTCGTAGGGATTGCGGCTCCTGCCGCCCCTGCCTCCTGGCATGCCTCGGCCGTCCATCTCATGCTCCCTTCGCGGCCTGGAACAGCTCCGCCCGCGGATCGTGATCCGCGGTGGCCTCGGCGAACGACTCCAGCGCTTCCTTCGCCTTCTCGCCGAGGTCCTTGGGTACGGCCACCTCGACGGTGACCAGCAGGTCGCCACGGGTGCCGTCCGTGCGCACAGCGCCCTTGCCGCGGGCTCGCATCGTCCGACCGTTCGGTGTACCGGGCGGCAATCTGAGCGTCACCGGCGGCCCCCCGAGCGTGGGGACCTTGATCTCGCCGCCGAGCCCCGCTTCCGCGTACGTCACGGGCACGGTGACGGTGAGGTTGTCTCCCTTGCGGCCGAAGACCGGGTGCGCATGGACCTTCACGACCACGTACAGATCGCCGTTCGGGCCGCCGCGCTCGCCCGGAGCGCCCTTGCCGCGCAGCCGGATCCGCTGGCCGTCCGAGACGCCCGCGGGGATGCGGACCTGCATGGTGCGGGAGCTGGTGGCACGCCCGCTGCCCTTGCACGTCTCGCACGGGTCCTGGGCGATCAGCCCGCGGCCCCGGCACTCCACGCACGGGTCGGTGAGCGAGAAGCCGCCACCGCCGCCGCGCGAGACCTGGCCGGTGCCGACACAGGTCGGGCAGACCCGGGGTGTGCCGTTCTTGTCGCCGGTTCCGGAGCACGCCTTGCAGGCGGCGGAGCTGGACATCCGGAGCGGGACCGTGGCCCCGTCCACCGCCTCGGTGAAGCTGAGCGTCACCTCGGACTCGATGTCCTGGCCGCGCCGCGGCTGTGTACGCGCGCCGGGGCCGCCGCGGTTGAACAGCCCGCCGAAGACGTCGCCGAGGCCGCCGCCGAAGCCGCCCGCCCCGCCGGCCCCGCCCTGGGTGCCCCCGAAGAGGTCGCCCAGGTCGAAGTTGAGGCCGCCGGTGCCGCCCGCGCCGGGACCGGAGCGGAAGCCGCCGTTCCCGAACAGGGCGCGCGCCTCGTCGTACTCCTTGCGGCGCTTGGCGTCGGCGAGGACGTCATTGGCCTCGGAGATCTCCTTGAAACGCTCCTCGGCCTTGGCGTCGCCCTTGTTGGCGTCCGGGTGGAACTCGCGGGCGAGCTTTCGGTACGCCTTCTTGATCTCCGCCTCGGTCGCGTCCTTGGGGACGCCGAGGACCTTGTAGAGGTCCTTCTCCAACAGGTCCCTGCTGAGGCTCATCCTCGACGTCCCTCCTCTCCTCCTGCCCCTGCTCCTGCCGTTCCGTCAGCCCTCGTCAGGGCCACTGCTGTCCTCGTCCGCCGACTGCGCGTCGCCGTCCGCGCCGCCCTTGGGCTGCGCGCCCGGCTGGGGTTCGGCGACGGCGACCCGCGCGGGGCGGATCGTTCGCTCGCCGATGCGATACCCCGGCTGAAGGATCGACACGCACATGGTTTCGGTTACATCCGGCGCATAGCTGTGCATCAGCGCCTCGTGGACCAGCGGGTCGAAGGGCTCGCCCTCCTTGCCGAACTGCTGCAGCCCCATCTTGGCGGCGATGGTCTCCAGCGACTCGGCGACGGACTTGAACCCGCCGACCAGCTCACCGTGTTCCCGCGCACGGCCGATGTCGTCCAGGACCGGAAGGAGTTCGGTCAGGAGGTTCGCGGCGGCGATCTCCTTGACCGTGATCCGGTCCCGCTCGACCCTGCGGCGGTAGTTCTGGTACTCGGCCTGGAGGCGCTGCAGGTCGGCCGTACGCTCGTTCAGCGCCGTACGGACCTGGTCCAACTGGGCCTGCAGGCCGACGGTCTGCAGCCCATCCCCTGCCGGCCCGGCAGGGCCCGCCGCTCCGGCGGACCCCCCGGCCTTCTTTGCCTCGTCCGGAGCCTGAGGGCCCGGACCCTGCGCGGACGAGGGGGGACCCTCCTCCCCGAAGGGGGTCGAGGAGGGAGGGACGTCGGGCTGCTCGTCGAAGCCCGGGGTCTCCTCCGTCACGCGGCACCATCCTTCGGCTTCTCGTCGTCCACGATCTCGGCGTCCACGACGTCGTCGTCGGCCTTGGCACCCTCGGCGCCTGCGGGACCCGCACCGTCACCGGCCGCGGCACCCTCGGCCTGGGCGTTGGCGTACATGGCCTGGCCCAGCTTCTGGCTGACGGCGGCGACCTTCTCGGTCGCGGTACGGATCTCGGCGGTGTCGTCGCCCTTCAGCTTCTCCTGCAGGTCGCCGACCGCTTCCTCGACCTCGGTCTTCACGTCGCCCGGGACCTTGTCCTCGTTGTCCTTGAGGAACTTCTCGGTCTGGTAGACGAGCTGCTCGGCCTGGTTGCGGGTCTCGGCGGCCTCGCGGCGCTTGTGGTCCTCCTCCGCGTACTGCTCGGCCTCGCGCATCATGCGGTCGATGTCGTCCTTCGGCAGCGCGGAGCCGCCGGTGACGGTCATCTTCTGCTCCTTGCCGGTGCCCAGGTCCTTGGCGCCGACGTGCATGATGCCGTTCGCGTCGATGTCGAAGGTGACCTCGATCTGCGGGACGCCGCGCGGGGCCGGGGGAAGGCCGGTCAGCTCGAACATCCCGAGCTTCTTGTTGTACGCCGCGATCTCGCGCTCGCCCTGGTAGACCTGGATCTGCACGGACGGCTGGTTGTCCTCGGCCGTCGTGAAGATCTCCGAACGCTTCGTGGGGATCGTGGTGTTGCGCTCGATGAGCTTGGTCATGATGCCGCCCTTGGTCTCGATGCCGAGGGACAGCGGGGTGACGTCCAGCAGCAGGACGTCCTTGACCTCGCCCTTGAGGACACCGGCCTGGAGCGAGGCGCCGATGGCGACGACCTCGTCCGGGTTGACGCCCTTGTTGGCCTCCTTGCCGCCGGTCAGCTCCTTGACGAGCTCGGCGACGGCCGGCATACGGGTCGAGCCACCGACGAGGACCACGTGGTCGATCTCGGAGAGCTGGATGCCCGCGTCCTTGATGACGTTGTGGAACGGGGTCTTGCAGCGCTCCAGCAGGTCCTGGGTGAGCTGCTGGAACTGGGCGCGGGTGAGCTTCTCGTCCAGGTGCAGCGGTCCCTCGGCGGACGCCGTGATGTAGGGCAGGTTGATCGTCGTCTCGGAGGACGAGGACAGCTCGATCTTCGCCTTCTCCGCGGCCTCACGGAGGCGCTGGAGGGCCATCTTGTCCTTGGAGAGGTCGACGCCGTGGCCGTTGGCGAACTGCTTGACCAGGTAGTCGACGACGCGCTGGTCCCAGTCGTCACCACCGAGGTGGTTGTCACCGTTGGTGGCCTTCACCTCGACGACGCCGTCGCCGATCTCCAGCAGCGAGACGTCGAAGGTGCCGCCACCGAGGTCGAAGACCAGGATGGTCTGGTCCTCCTTCTCCAGGCCGTACGCGAGGGCCGCCGCGGTCGGCTCGTTGACGATCCGCAGCACGTTCAGGCCCGCGATCTCGCCGGCCTCCTTGGTGGCCTGGCGCTCGGCGTCGTTGAAGTACGCCGGGACCGTGATGACCGCGTCGGTGACCTTCTCGCCCAGGTACGACTCCGCGTCCCGCTTCAGCTTCTGCAGAATGAAGGCAGAGATCTGCTGGGGGTTGAAGTCCTTGCCGTCGAGGTTGATCTTCCAGTCGGTGCCCATGTGGCGCTTGACCGACCGGATGGTCCTGTCGACGTTGGTGACCGCCTGCCGCTTCGCGACCTCGCCGACCAGCACCTCGCCGTTCTTGGCAAAGGCCACGACGGACGGCGTGGTCCTGGCGCCCTCGGCGTTGGTGATGACGGTGGGCTCACCGCCCTCGAGAACACTGACGACGGAGTTCGTCGTACCCAGGTCGATGCCGACCGCACGTGCCATGGTTTCTGTCCTCCAGCTGACTTGAGTGGAACAGGCTCAAGCGTGCATGATCCACAATTTCCTGTCAACAGAGCTGAGTCGACCCCACTCAACTCTTATGCTCAGGCTTCTGTCAGTACACGGTCAAGCGGGGCGACCGGAGGGAGGAAAGGGTTCCCTGGGCGACACAGATCACCGGCCGGGCGGCTTCTTGGGACCTGCCATCCTGGGTAATGTCATCAAGACTGGAAAAGTTACCGCTTAGTAAGTCTGGGAACCCCGCGCTGTCGGCAAGGGGTTGTCCGCCCCTCCCAGACGCGTCCGCAGGCCCGAGGAGCCCCGCATGCAACTCGCCGCGATCATCGTGTCGCTGGTTCTGACCGTGGTCGGCGTTGCGCTCATCGCCCGAGCCGTCGCGCAGATCTACCGGTTCGTGAAGCTCGGCCAGCCCGTGCCTGCGGGCAGCCGCACGGACGATCCCAAGACCCGTACGGTCACCGTGGTCAAGGAGTTCCTCGGCCACACACGGATGAACCGGTGGGGGATCGTGGGCTTCGCCCACTGGTTCGTCGCGGTCGGCTTCCTGACTCTGCCCCCGACGCTCGCCCAGGCGTACGGCCAGCTCTTCCGGGCCGACTGGACCCTGCCGCTGCTCGGCGGCTTCCTGCCGTTCGAGCTGTACATCGAGTTCATCGGCCTGATGACGGTCGTCGGCATTGTCGTCCTGATGGCGATCCGGCTGCTGAACCTGCCCTCCAGGGCCGGCCGCAAGTCGCGCTTCGCGGGCTCCAAGGCCTGGCAGGCGTACTTCGTCGAGTACGTCATCCTCACCATCGGCCTCGCCATCCTGACTCTGCGCGGCCTGGAGGGCGCGATCCACCACGTGGACCACTACGAGGCGGCGTACTTCGTCTCGTATCCGCTGGTCCTGGCCTTCAAGGGGTTGAGCCTCGCCACCCTGCAGACGCTGATCTACCTCACCGCGATGATCAAGATCGGTGTGTCGCTGATCTGGATGATCACGGTGTCGCTCAACACCAACATGGGCGTGGCCTGGCACCGCTTCCTGGCCTTCCCGAACATCTGGTTCAAGCGCGAGTCCGACGGCGACGTCGCGCTCGGCGCGCTGCAGCCGATGGTGTCGGCGGGCAAGCCGATCGACTTCGAGGACCCGGGCGAGGACGACCAGTTCGGTGTCTCCCAGGTCGAGCACTTCTCCTGGAAGGGCATCCTCGACTTCTCCACCTGCACCGAGTGCGGCCGCTGCCAGTCGCAGTGCCCCGCCTGGAACACCGGCAAGCCGCTCTCCCCGAAGCTGCTCATCATGTCACTGCGCGACCACGCGCACGCCAAGGCGCCGTACCTGCTCGCCGGCGGCGGCAAGGATGTGGAGGGCGAGGAGAAGGCGACCGAGGAGCAGTTGAAGGACGTCCCGGCCGCGGCGCTCGCCGAGGCCGAGCGCCCGCTGATCGGGACGGCGGAGGAGAACGGCGTCATCGACCCGGACGTCCTGTGGTCCTGCACCACCTGCGGCGCATGTGTCGAGCAGTGCCCGGTCGACATCGAGCACATCGACCACATCGTCGACATGCGCCGCTACCAGGTCATGATCGAGAGCTCCTTCCCGAGCGAGGCCGGGACGATGCTCAAGAACCTGGAGAAGAAGGGCAACCCCTGGGGCCTGGCCAAGAAGCAGCGCCTGGAGTGGACCAAGGAGGTCGGCTTCGAGATCCCGGTCGTCGGCAGGGACATCGAGGACCTCAGCGAGGTCGAGTACCTGTACTGGGTCGGCTGCGCGGGCGCCCTGGAGGACCGCGCCAAGAAGACCACCAAGGCGTTTGCCGAACTGCTGCACATCGCGGGCGTCAAGTTCGCGATCATGGGCGGCGAGGAGAACTGCACGGGTGACTCCGCCCGCCGCCTGGGCAACGAGTTCCTCTTCCAGCAACTCGGCCAGCAGAACGTCGAGATGCTGAACATGGCCTTCGGTGAGGACGCCGACGAGGGCGTGGTCGTCGAGCAGTCCAAGAAGAAGATCGTCGCGACCTGCCCGCACTGCTTCAACACCATCGCCAACGAGTATCCGCAGCTCGGCGGGCACTACGAGGTCATCCACCACACGCAGTTGCTCCAGCACCTCGTCGACGAGGGCAAGCTCGTCCCCGTCACGCCGGTCGAGGGCCTGATCACGTACCACGACCCGTGCTACCTGGGCCGCCACAACAAGGTCTACACGCCTCCGCGCGAGATCATCGCCAAGGTGCCCGGCCTGCGGAACGAGGAGATGCACCGGCACAAGGAGCGCGGCTTCTGCTGTGGCGCCGGCGGTGCCCGCATGTGGATGGAGGAGCGGATCGGCAAGCGCATCAACACCGAGCGCGTCGACGAGGCCCTGTCCCTGAATCCGGACATCGTCTCCACCGCCTGCCCGTTCTGCCTCGTGATGCTGACGGACTCGGTCAACGGCAAGAAGAACGACGGCAAGGCGAAGGAATCGCTCCAAGTCGTGGACGTCGCCCAGCTCCTGCTCGACTCGGTGAAGACGCCTGCCGAGCCCGAGGAGGACGGCGAGTCGGCCGAGGAGCCGGAGCCCGAGCCGGTGAAGTGACGCGCGGGACACCGTAGCGGCCGCAGCCGCTGCCGCAATCGCGCGGCAGCGGCTGCGGCCGTTTCCGGGGCTCCGGCGGCCGTAGCCGTACCAACGGGGCGGGCCCGTCCGTACCGGATCGGACCGGTTCCGAAGGACCGGGGCTCCTTAAGGCGAGCCCGTATGGAGTCGGGTGTCCGTGAGAAGGCGGATGTCCCTACGCAGGCGGGCTGTCCCTACGAAGGCGGGTGTCCGTACGGCTGCTATTGCATGGGCGGGGGCAGCGGTTGCTCGGTCCAGATGACCTTGCCCTCCGGCGTGTACCGGGTCCCCCAGTGCTCCGCGAACTGCGCGACCAGGAACAGCCCGCGGCCGCCCTCGTCCGTCGTAGCCGCCCGCCGCAAGTGCGGAGAGGTGCTGCTGCCGTCGGAGACCTCACAGATCAGCGTGCGATCGCGGACCAGCCGGAGCTTGATCGGCGGGCTTGCGTACCGGATGGCGTTGGTGACCAGCTCGCTGAGGATCAGCTCGGTGGTGAACGCGACCTCGTCGAGCTTCCACTCGTCGAGCTTCTCCGCGACCGCCGCGCGGACCGGCGCCACCGCCGACGGGTCGGAGGGCACGTCCCACTCGGCGACCCGCCCGCCGTTCAGTACCCGCGTACGGGCCACCAGCAGCGCGATGTCGTCGCTCGGCCGGTCCGGCATCAGCACGTCCAGCACTGCCTCGCAGGTCTCCTCCGGCGTACGGTCCGGGTGGGTCTCCAGGGCACTGTGCAGCAGGTGGAGACCCTCGTCGAAGTCACGGTCGCGGTTCTCCACGAGCCCGTCCGTGTAGAGGACGAGGCGGCTGCCCTCGGGCAGTACCAACTCCGCCGTCTCGAACGGCAGGCCACCGAGCCCCAGCGGCGGGCCGCCGGGCAGTTCGGGGAAGTCCACGCTGCCGTCGGGGTGGACGAGCGCCGGCTCCGGATGCCCGGCCCTGGCCATGGTGCAGCGGCGCGACCCCGGGTCGTAGATCGCGTACAGGCAGGTGGCGCCGGTGATCGGCACATTGCCGCCGTCGTGCGTCGCCTCGCCCTGGTCGATGCGGGCCACCAGCTCGTCGAGATGCCCCAGCAACTCGTCCGGGGGGAGGTCGAGGGCGGAGAAGTTGTGCACCGCGGTGCGAAGGCGGCCCATCGTTGCGGCGGCGTGGAGCCCGTGGCCGACCACGTCGCCCACCACCAGCGCGACCCGGGCCCCGGGGAGCGGGATGACGTCGAACCAGTCACCGCCGACGCCCGCCTGGGCGGGCAGGTAGCGGTAGGCCACGTCCAGCGCGCTCTGTTCGGGCAGGATCCGCGGGAGCAGGCTGCGCTGCAGCGTGACGGCCATGGTGTGCTCGCGCGTGTAGCGGCGGGCGTTGTCGATGCACAGTGCGGCGCGGGCCACCAGCTCCTCGGCCAGCGACAGATCCTCCTCGTCGAACGGCTCGGGCTTCACCGACCTCCAGAACGTCGCCATGCCCAGCACGTCGCCCCGGGCTCGCAGCGGCACGGCCATCATCGAGTGGATCCCGAACTCGACGATCTTTCGTGCCCGGGTGGGGTCCTGCACCTGCCAGCCGCTGAAGGCGGTCATGTCCTCCTCCACGGCCGCCTGCCCGGAGTGGAAGCCCGCGGCCTGCGGCGTACCGGGGGCGAAGGTGATCAGCCGGCCGAGCGGGTAGATCGGCGGGTCCTCGCGGATGCCGCTGAGAGCCGTACGCCGCATGGGGCGCGTCCCCGACGCGCTGCCCACCGACTCCTCGCCCCTCAGCACCGGCTCGGTCAGGTCGACGGTGACGAAGTCGGCGAAGCGGGGGACGGCGAACTCGGCCAGCTCCTCGGCCGTCCGCACCACGTCCAGGGTCGTGCCGATCCGCACGCCCGCGTCGTACAGCAGCTTCAGCCGCTTGCGCGCCACGTCGGCGCGGCCGGAGAGGGCACGCAGCTCTGTGGTGTCGCGCAGCGTGGCGACGCTGCCCGGCGGGCCGCCGTCACGGTCGGTCGGCTGGTGGTTGACGGCCAGCAGCCGATCGCCCGCGAGGTGCACCTCGTCCTCGGCGACCCGGCCGGACGCGAGGAGCTGGACGGTGCGCGGGTCCAGGCCCAGCTCGTTCACGCTCCGCCCCTCGGCGTCGAACGGCAGGTCCAGCAGGCGCCGCGCCTCGTCGTTGGCCAGGACGAGACGGCCGTCGCCGTCCATGATGAGCACGCCCTCGCGGACGGCGTGCAGCACGGCGTCGTGGTGCTCGTACATCCGCGTCATCTCGGCCGGGTCCAGGCCGTGCGTCTGGCGCCGCAGCCGACGTGTGATGAGCGCGGTGCCGACGGTGGCGAGGGCGAGTGCGGCCGCGCCCGTCCCGAAGATGAGCGGCAGTTGCCGGTGGGCCGCGCCGCTGACGTTGCTGACCTTCAGGCCGGCCGAGACGAGGGCGATGATCCGGCCGTTGGCCCCCCGTACGGGCACGACCGCCTGCACCTCCTCGCCGAGCGGCCCGTGCACCTTCTCGGTGAGGACGCGACCGGCGAGCGACGGCTCGATGGTGCCGACGAAGCGTTTGCCGATGCGGTCGGGGATGGGGTGGGTGTACCGGACGCCCCGCCGGTCCATCACCACGATGAAGTCGACTCCTGAGGCGTGGCGCGCCGCCTCGGTGATCGGCTGGAGCTCCCGGCTGGGCTCGCGGCTCTTGAGGACCTGTTCGAGCCTCGGGGAGCGGGCGAAGGACTCCGCGACGGCGACCGACCGGTTACGGGCCTCGCGCTCGCTCTCGCTCTGGGACTGCAGCACCAGTGCCACGACGGCGGCGATGACGAGCAGCACGACGACGGCGACTTGCAGGACGAAGACCTGACCGGCGACGGTTCGCACGCCCATTGTCATGCGCCGGCGCCGGCCAGCCAGCGAGCGGACCGATGAGACCCAGGATCGGCCGAAGGAACCGGCCATGTCCCTATTTCTAGCATTGCCCGCCGCCGGGGGGCGACCGGTGCGCAGTGACCTCTCGCGGTCGCCCTGCCGGGGGCCCCGAACGCCCGTTCCCCTTCCTTCCCGCACAGCCCTTCCACCCCATCCGCCGTCCAACCGGCATCGGAAAGGTATCGCTGGGAGACACCGACGGCGACGGCTACGCCGACCTGGCCGTCGGGGCGGCGGGCGATGACATCGGCACTCTCGAGGACGCGGGTGCCCTCTGGGTCCTCCGCGGCTCGCAGAACGGTCTGACAACGGCGAAGGTCAAGGATGTCAACCAGGACTCGACGGGCGTCCCCGGCACGGCCGAGAAGGCGGACCGCTTCGGCGGCCAGGTGCGCCTGACCGACCCGGACGGCGACGGCAGGTCCGGCCTCCTCGCCGCGGCCCCCGGGGAGAACACGAACGACGGCGCGGTCTGGGTTTTCCCGGCGTCCGCCGCCGGTGTGACGGCCACCGGTTCATGGACGTACGGAGCCGGGGCCCTGGGGGCCGCGGCGGCGGACGCCCGGTTCGGCGCTGCGATCGACGACTGACGCACGCCGGGCCGACCGGACCGGAGGGAGGGCCCCTCTCCCTACCGACTCCCTACCGACTCCCTACCGACGGCACCGTGACCGAGCGGTCGAAGGCGGCGCCTCCTGATGGATCGCCTGCGGCGGCAGTCGGCCTCCCCGTGCCGGGCGGACTTTCCCGTGCCGGGCGGACGTCCCGTACCGCGCGGACATCCCGTGCCGCTCGGACGTCCCGTGCGCGCGGACCTCCCTGCCGCACGAACCTCCCGTCGCGCTCAGACTTGCCGTGCCGCGCGGACTTCCCGTGCCGCTCGGACGTCCCGTGCGCGCGGACCTCCCTGCCGCGCGGACCTCCCGTCACGCTCAGACTTGCCGTGCCGTGCGGACGTCCCGTACCGCGCGGACTTCCCGTACCGCGCGGACTTCCCGTACCGCGCGGACTTCCCGTGCCGCGCGGACGTCCCTTGTCGGGCGCGCGCGTCATCGCGCCCTTGACGGCCGACCGCGACGCGAGGCGCCGTCGCATCGCCCCATGCCGGCCCGTACGACGTCAACCCGCGGCCCGTACGGCGACGCCCCTGGACGCCTGTGCCCGCGGCCAAGGGCTCGTGCCGTCGGCCCGCACATCCCGGCCGCCCCGGGCCCAGGCCCCTCTCAACCGGTCGCCCGGCACCCCCGGACCTGCACAAAGTCCGCGCGCGCCCTCCGATAGCACACGTCCGGCGGGGTACGGCCGCAGCGCTCCGGACACGGCCCGTAAGGCGCTCGCCCGGCCCGCATCCGTCGGACAGCCATAAGTCCGACGATTCCTTAGTCGCTTCTTGGCATCTGTCTGAAGAATCGTCTCTTCGGGTGGGCCCAACGCCGTGCCGATTTCCTGAATACGCCACGGGGCGTTGGATCCGGCATGGAGCCGCGGCAGTTGTGGAACCGGAACACGGTGCTGGCAGAGGCCTTCTGCGTCAGCGATGAACATGTGCGGTCGGCGCAGAGCGCACTCGACGAGACGCAAGCCCAGCGATCGCGCCTGCTTGCGGCCTTCGCCGTGACCATCGGCAGCGACAGCGCAGTCTCGGACCTGCTCGGGCTGAGCGAACGCGAGGTGCGGGTCGCGCGCCGTACGGTCGGCAAGGAGGACGCCCGCCGCATGGCCGACGACGTCCTCGCCTCCGCCGCCGCGGCCGAGGCTGCCGAGAACATGGTCCCGCAGGGGGCCCCGGACGGCGGGCACACCGCCCCCCACACCGCGCCTACCCCGCACGCCGCCCACGCCGCACCCCCCGTGCAGCAGCCCCAGACGGCCCCCGCGCCGCCGCCCCCGGCGCAAACCCCGCAGCACCCTGCGCAGTCCCAGCACCAGCCCGCGTACCAGCAGTACACGCATCAGACGCCCTCACACCTCGACGTCCAGGCGCCGGCCTCCTACGAGTCCCCGATCACGTCGACCGCCGAGATTCCGGTCGTGCGCGAGACGGCGTGGACTTCCGCCATGGACCTGGTACTCATCGACAGCTGGCAGTCCGGCATCGATCTGCGCGTGCTGGCCGAGGAGTTCGGGCTCGACCTCGCCCGGCTGGTCATGCGCGTGCAGCAGCTCTCCGCCGAGGGCCGTCTGACCACCGCTCAGCCGAGCGTCGGCCCCGAGGACCGGTCGGGCCGCCACCGCCGTGATTCGGGTGTGTCCTCCGGCGGTTCGTACACCAACGCCCCGTCCGGCGGCGGCTCGTACGCCAACGGGTCCTACTCCAACGGGTCTTACGCCAACGGCGGGTACGCGAACGGCTCGTACTCCACCGGCTCCTACTCCACGGGCTCGACGGGCGGTTCGTACTCCACGGGCTCTCCGAGTGGCTCGTACTCCACGGGCTCCTACGACTCGTACGGGAACGGCGTCACGCCCTCCGGGTGGGAGGCCCCGTCCACCATCCCGGAGGACATGGTCGCCAACTACCTTCCGCCGCAGCACAACTGGCCCAACTACATGGCGGGCTCGTCCGTGCGCTAGCGGGCGACGACAGCCCGCGCCGCACGCCTCCGAGGCCCGGTGAGACGCTCCGCGTCCACCGGGCCTCTTCCATGATCGCGGCCCTTGACAAGGGCTGCAGGAGATCGCCTCCGGCGCGGAGCCTCCTGCGCCTCCATCCGGTGGGAGCCTCCTCCGCCTCCATCCGGTGGGAGCCTCCTCCGCCTCCATCCGGTGGGGGAGACGACCGCGTACTCGACCGGCGGGTGCTGCCGGGCACACCGGACGGCCCGGCGATGCGGGGTCTGCGGCACTTCACGGTGGCGGGAAGCGGGACGGTCTCGGCGGAACGACACCGGCCCGGCTCTGCGACGGGGCCGCGGCGCGGCGGAAGGGGACCGGCACGGCGGAAGGGGCCCGGCCGGCCGGTGGCAAGGTGACCGACCGGTACCCGAACGAGCGGGAAACCGGTAACCGATACGAGCAGGGAGCCGGCCGGTAGCCGATACGAGAGGGAGACGTGCCCGTACGAGCGGGACCGGCCGGTGGAATCGGTGGATAGGGCTGTGACCGGCCCGGATACCACGGGGATTTCCCCAGCAGCTTCCCCTAGGGGATGTCACAGCTCAGCAGCAAACCCCACCCGATCGCCCACCCCGGACGTGGCAAACGGTACGAGCAGGTACGTTCGAATGGTGGCTGGATTCAGGATGGGACGCGGCCGGGACTCCGCGAGGCAGCAGGGGCAGCAGCAGCCGTACGGCGGACAGCCCTACGGCGGGCCGGGCGGCCGGCCCTACGGCGGGCAGCCACCCCCGCCACCGCACGGACAGCAGTGGCAGCAACCACAGGGCCGCCGCGGCGGCCCCGCCGGGAGCGACGAGCCGGAGTACTTCGGTGCCCCGGACCCGTACGCCGGTCACGGCGGCCACGACCCGTACGCCAACAACCCCGGGCACACACAGGCGTTCGGCATAGGCGAGGCCCCGGACGCGTCCGGCCACGGCGGCTACGCACCGGGGTACGGGCCGGACCAGGGCTACGACCCGTACGGCGACCACGTCGGCACGTACCGCGCCGGCTCCGGCGCCCCGCCCGCCGGCCCGCGGCTCCACTGGAAGCAGCTCCTGAGCGGCATCGTGCTGCGGCCGGGCCCCACCTTCATGCAGATGCGTGACCACCCGGTGTGGGGCCCCGCGCTGATCGTCACCTTCCTCTACGGCATGCTCGCGCTCTTCGGCTTCGGCAAGGCCCGCGAAGACGCCCTGAACAGCACGCTCTCCAGCAGCATCCCGGCGGTGGCCGGCACCGGCATCGCCGTCGTGATCAGTGCGCTGCTGATGGGCGTGGTGACCCACACGCTGGCACGGCAGCTCGGCGGCGACGGCGCCTGGCAGCCGACGGTCGGCCTCTCGATGCTGATCATGTCGATCACCGACGCCCCACGGCTGCTGGTCGCGATGTTCATGGGCGGCAACACGTCGTTCGTCCAGATCGTCGGCTGGGCGACCTGGGTGGCGGCAGGGGCCCTGTTCACCTCGATGGTGAGCAGGTCGCACGACCTGCCGTGGCCGAAGGCGCTGGGCGCCTCGTCGATCCAGCTGATCGCGCTGCTGGCGCTGCTCAAGCTGGGCACGCTGTAGCGCCACTCGCGCCACTGACGCGGACGGGGCCCCTGCCGGACGGATTCGCAACGGCGGGGGCTTCTGCATGTCCGTCGCTACACGGCTCACGGCCCCGCCACTTCGTGGGTCTCCACCGTGCTTCAGCTGTTTTCCGACGCGGAACGGCAGTGCGAGGAGCCGGAGTTGGAACGGGCCCACTTCAACACGGAGCCAAAGCCTGCCGAGTCGTTCGGCGGCTGCATCGGGCAGCGCTTCGGCCCTCGAGCATCGAATGGCCCGGCATATGCGATCACCGACGGATCGCCCTATGGTGGATACAGGGGCATGGAGAGCGGATCCGGGACGCTCGCTGTACATCCTCAGGGATGGGGACCACTCATGCCGAACCTCTCCGATTCCTGCCTCATCAATCATCTTCCGCTCAGCGTCCGGGACGTGGGAAACCGTGCCGGCCTTTCTTTCCCGCTGTCCCTGCGCACGCTTCTTCGCGATGCGCCATGTGAATTCGATGGCTGCGTGACGCTGCATCTGAAGTTTCTGTCCCCGCCTCCGGTCCCGGTTTCGAGGATGCTGATCGATATGCGCACTGTTTACAACAGTGCCGGTATCGGCGTGCGGGTCGGCAGTCGGGAAGACCTGTTCGGCACTGCATTCAGCGCACTCGTGGACCTGGACGTCGGCACTTGCGATGCCCCCCTGACCTCCGAACAGACTCAACTGTTCACCAACGTCGGCAGCGTCGGCGTGAGGGACCTGGTGATCTACTTCGTGCGCAGCACGGTGCAGCCGTTCGCGGGATGCGCACAGCATCCGGCGAACCGGGGTGGCGCGGTGGTCGCCAGTACTGGCACCCGCTGGACCTTGGCACACGAGGTGGGCCACGTTCTCGGGCTGGCGCATGTGGACGATCCGGCTCCACCGGACCCGGCCGCTCCCCCCGCCCAGCCGGATCGGCTGATGACCGGACGCGGAACCTTCACGATCACGAATCCGCCGCCCGATATCAACGCCACAGAAGTGGTCACCATGAATGCGTCCATTTTCACCACGAACTGTTGACGGTGATGTCATGGCTGTCGAGAAGGATGACCTCGTCAGGGCCCTGCGAGCCGAAGTTCCCCACTATGCAGCCATCGCCTCGTCCCTGGGACCGGAGGCAACTCCGGCCCTGGAAGAACTCGCGGCTTCCGACGACACCGCGCTTGCCTCCAGAGCCGCGACCGTGGCCGCGTACCTCACTCCTGACTCCGCTCGTACGGTGCTGAGGCGTGCTGCTGCCCACCACGATCCGGTCGTACGCGTCAGCGCAGCGGCCGCGCTCGGCCGGCAGCCGGAACTCTCGAGCGAACTGACGGGGCAGCTGCTGACGGACACCGATCCGGGCGTCCGCAAATGGACCCTGCGGTCGCTGCAGACGGTCAGACCCGTCGGTTACCGGGAGCAGGTGGCGGGATTGGCCCGCTCCGAACGAGTGCCGTTCCTTCGGGACCTCGCGCACGAGGTCGCTCGACAGCTTCCCTCCTGAGGGCCGGCACACAAATGGTCAGCACACATAGGGGTGATGGAACATGGCGGAGACGTTCGAAGGTCCCGTGACCGTGAAAGGCCTCATCGACGTCCAGAACCAAGGATCCCGTCCGGGAAAAGTGAAGGCCACCACCTTCGAGTCCCCACCGGGATTCGGGACCTTCAAAGGCTTTCTGGTGGATGTACGGGATGTTCAGTGCACCAACATCAGGATCCCCGCCGACGGTGACATCGTCCTGAGGAATGCCGACTGCGCGGAGGAGTTCGACGTCGATGCGACCGCGTCCCAGTACCCCGCCCCGGGCAGTGTTGTCGTCCTCGGTGACGACGGAAACCTCTGCCTCGGAAGCCGCGCGTACGACAAACGCGTAGTGGGAGTCGTGTCGGGCGCCGGCGACTACAAGCCGGGAATCGTGCTCGACAGGGGCGGCGAAGAGGACAGGATCGCTGTCGCGTTGATGGGCAAGGTCGCGTGCCAGGTCGATGCGACGAGCAGTGCCGTCGAAGTGGGCGATCTTCTGACGACGTCCGACACCCCGGGACACGCGATGAAGGCGAGCGAGCCCTCACAGGCGCTGGGCTCGATTCTCGGCAAGGCATTGCGACCGCTTCGCAATGCCCAGGGGCTGGTTCCCATTCTCGTCGCGTTGCAGTGACGGGCCCATCAGGGCCGCGCACGGGACGCGGGTCGCGCTGCATCTGCGGCGCGGCATGACAGTTGACTCTTCTCGTGAAAGGACTGGCTGTGGCCTCTCGTCTCAACCCGTACATCAGCTTCGCCGGTGAAGCGAAGCAAGCCATGGAGTTCTACAAGAACGTCTTCGGCGGCGACCTGGCCGTCAGCACTTTCGGCGACTTCGGCTCCGAGGCGCCGCCCGGATACACCGACAAGGTCATGCACAGCATGCTCGAGACCGCCAGTGGATTCACGCTGATGGGCGCCGACAATCCGCCCGGAATGAAGCACGAACCCGGGAACAACATTGCCGTGAGCCTGAGCGGCGACGACGCGGACGAACTGCGCGGCTACTGGGAGAAGTTGTCCGGCGGCGGCACGGTGTCCGTCCCCCTGGAGAAGCAGATGTGGGGGGACGTCTTCGGAATGTGCACGGACAAGTTCGGGATCACCTGGATGGTGAACATCAGCGAAAAGCAGACCTGATCCGGCCTCGACGCCCCGGCGACCCTACGGGGTCGCCGGGGCATGTCCGGGACCAGGCAAAGGGACCGGCCGTCCACCGAATCAAGACCCCGGCACTCACCGGACCGCTCCTCCAACCAGGCGCAGATGAAGCGACCTTCGGTGAGACCGACTACTGATCGGCCCCGGCACCGGGACCCGGCAACTGCACCGCACCCAGTGCCCGTAGGCCACCGCGAAGGGCCCGCTTGCCAACGCCCTGACACCGAACCTGCAGCGATCATCCGGCTCGTAGTGACGGCCCTGCCGTGGCCGCGGATGTGGGGCGGTCAGCCGGCCGTCAGGGTGGCCGACCGTGGAGAAGGTAGCGCTGGATGACAGCTGGCCTTCGCGGGCTCCTCAGCTCGTGCAGAACCCTTCGCGCCAACAAGGGCAGAGCATTCCGCCGCCCCGTGCTGAACCCGTGGAACACCTCAGCACGGGGCGGCGGTTGCTTGCTGGTCTCGCTGCTGCCTCCCCGTGAAGGGCTTTTGGGCTTCGTTCAACGAGGGGCTCTGGGCGGGGTTTTCAACCGGCTGGGCCATTTGTGCCCACCGGGGCGCTCTGCCTGCCTACTTGCGTCCGGCGCATGATTCGCGGCACCCGGTCAGTGTGGAGCGGCTGCTGTGCCAGGGAGTTACCGATTGATCGTGGCGATGTTGGTGGAGCGGTCCAGGGCGACGCACTTGGCCTGCGTGTGGCTGCCGGTGGCGGTGAGGGTGAGGTTGTTTCGAGTTGGCGCGGGGCCAGAACGGCCTTGGCGACCCTGACGTTCCCTCACTCAGCCCTGAGGTGGCGCGTCCCGCGTGTCGCCGACAGAACACGCTCATTCAGCCGTCTGCGTCCATGACATTCAAAACATCACATGAGAAACGAAATTCCGTGGGTGTTGCTCAGCGTGTTCCCTGTCTGCTCGCATTGCGAGGCTTGGCCCACGATCGGACCAATCAAATTCTGTTACGCCTGTGCGCAATTAGTGTTCCGACGCAAAGCAGGTCAACCCACTCATCTGGAAAAGAGGACGGTATGCATAAGAGGGTGCGGCTTGGAGTCGCGGCGGTCGTGGCCATGGTCTCCGTGGGAGTGGGCATGTCCACCGCCCACGCGGACGACCGACACCAGGACTCCGTGCCGAGCACGAGCTACGCAGGCGACGACACGATCGTGTACGGCCATGGCAACAACATTGGCGGGCGCGACAACCTGGTCGGCTCCGGGCACACCGCAGGCACGGGCCACGTCGTGGGCACGGGCCACATCGTGGGCACGGGCAACGTCGCAGGCACGGGCAACGTCGCGGGCCGCCCGGGTACCGAGGCCCCCGGCACCGCGGCGGCCATGGTGACCAATCCCTCGGGCGCCAACCTGAGGCATGCCCCGTCTGACGAGGTGCCCCCGTTCCGGAATCTCCCGCAAGGGAGCTCGTACCAAATTCAGTGTCAAGTTACCACCGACAACACGTGGTACGCGCAGGCGGGATCGGGTTTCACCGTCTGGGCCAATGCCGCAGATTTTGGACCAGTTAATGTCGGCGGATGCTGACTCGAACTCGGTCGATCCGCTGGGATAACCCCGGATCGGATCCACATTTCCGTCGCTGAATTCGGTTCAACCCGCTTGCTGCGGAAGGGGGGAGGCGCGCCTCTGTGGTCAGTGAACGATGCACGTTCACAAGGGTCGGCGCCTCCACCCGGTGGAATGGCGCGAATAGGCGAGGGCGTGACGTAGTGCGGCCCCGCAGGGTAGGTCAGACGAGCGGGCGCTCGTAAACGAGAAATCCTTCGTGGCGCGCCATTCAGTCGTAGAGAGCGCGCAGTGGAATTGTCCGCGTGCGTCCGCCAGTACAGCTTCTCCGCGCCCGCCATCCGAGCCGCGTCGGCCGTTACCTCGATGAGCGCCCTGCCCACCCCACGTCCTCGGGCGGGGGGAGGTCGTTCAGAGCCTGATCACGAGGCTCCGACCTGCCAAAACGATGCCCGAACCGGGCATGCAACCAGCTATCCCCTTGGACCACGACTCGACCCGCTCAACCTGCTCCCCGGCTTCCGGTACCTCCGCACACCCCTCGCAGCAGATTTGTCCGGCTCGTGGCCGCCTGGTTTGCGTCATGCGACGAGATACCTGCGAGAGCGGAGCCAAGGGGTCGTGAAGGCTGCCTATGACTTAACGGGCCTCACAGGCCGCTGCGGGGCCTTGGCCGCCCTCCCGTTCATCGCATTCCTGCTCGGGAGTCTCTTACAGGTGCAGCGCACCACCAAGTCTTCCAGGACGGCGAGAATTGCAATCCGTGAAAAAGGATTACAGGTTGCGGGTGTCTTTGGCTGTCACTGGCACGCCCCCGGATCGCGAAGATCGCCAATAGGCCATTGACACGTGAGCAGATAGAGCCGAACAAGAAGGCGACGCCGAAGCGTGAGCGGCTGGGCTGGTCAGAGGCCCGCTACAGCGCATCCTTGGAAGGCGTGACCGGCTTGCCCGACCTACGTACCGGAGGCAGAACCGACCACGGGAAGTTGATCCACCGATCGGTCCGCCTCCACACGTACTCGCACTTGACCAGCGAAGACGGCTTCTCGTAGATCACTGCGGAACGAACCTCCGCCGCCTGCTCGGCGCAGAAGTCGTGTACGAGCTTGAGCGTCTTGCCCGTATCTGCCACGTCATCGGCGACCAGGATCCGCTTCGTGGAGAAGTCGACCGCATTGGGAAGCGGTGGGAGCATCACGGGTGCCTTCAGAGTCCTCCCGACCCCCTCATAGAATTCGACGTTCATGACGTGGAGGTTCTTCACGCCCAGGGCATAGCCGAGCGCACCGGCGACGAAGAGGCCGCCGCGAGCGATGGCGAGGACGATGTCCGGCTCATAGCCGTCGTCGGCGATGGTCTGTGCCAGTTCGCGGGCCGCCTGCCCGAAGAGGGTGTAGGTCAGGTTCTCGCGTTCCTCACTCACGACTGTCCCCTCTCGGCTGCCGCGGCGGCGGCTACTGCTCCGGCCAGACCTGCGTGCGGTGGAAGTTCAGGTACGAGCGCGAGGGCGTGGGCCCGCGCTGCCCCTGATACCGGGAACCGTACTTGCTCGATCCGTACGGGTGCTCGGCGGGTGAGGTGAGACGGAACATGCAGAGCTGCCCGATCTTCATGCCCGGCCAGAGCTTGATCGGCAATGTGGCGACGTTCGACAGCTCGAGCGTCACATGCCCGGAGAAGCCCGGGTCGATGAATCCGGCCGTTGAATGCGTCAGCAGCCCCAGGCGCCCCAGGGAGCTCTTGCCTTCCAGGCGGGAGGCGATGTCGTCCGGCAGCGTGACGATCTCGTAGGTCGAGGCGAGGACGAATTCGCCGGGATGCAGGATGAACGCGTCGTCCCCCTCCGGCTCGACGAGGCGCGTGAGGTCGCGCTGCTCGACGGCCGGGTCGATGTGCGGGTAGCGGTGATTCTCGAACACCCGGAAGTAGCGGTCGAGCCGGACGTCGATGCTCGACGGCTGGACCATGGCGTCGTCGTACGGATCGACCCGCACACGGCCCTTGTGGATCTCGGTCCGGATGTCGTTGTCAGAGAGAAGCACGCACCGAGACTAACGGACCGGACCTGCGCATACGAACGCGCGGAGCCGGGGAGCGACCCACGCGGGAGCGGGCGCCGGGCCCGGGGGGAGCGGTACGCGGGCGCGAAGGCGGTGTCGGGTACCCAACTGGGCTGCGCACGGCGGGAGTCGGGCGGGAACGGTCGCGCGCGGGCGGCGGGGCCGGTGGGCCCCCCTCCGCGCGCTGCGAGGGTGGCGCGATCGATCCGGCGGCCGCGGCCCTCTCCGCCCCGCGCCCGCCCGCCCCGAGGGCAACTGCGCGCTCAGTACCGCCGGGGGGCGCTACGTGCTCGGTGCCGCCAGGGGGCTGCGCGCTCAGTGCCGGGTTGGGCGCTGCTTCGCCCGCTGGGCGGGACGGCCAGGCGGACGGCTAGGCGGACGGCCGGGGCGGACAGCTAGGCGGACGGCTAGTACTCCAGTGCGGTTTTGTGATCTATCCAGTGGGTCCGTCGGCGGATCGTCGTTGGTAGTGGCTGCGTCGGGCTGTTGCTTGGTGGCGTCT
>NZ_JBFAYQ010000032.1:0-8733 GCF_040681345.1 Streptomyces sp. NPDC051776
GCCGGCCCGCGGTCCGCGGGCCGGCGCCGGAAGTGCCGTGGGGCCCGTGCGGCCCCGGAGGGGCATTACGGCCGGAGCGTGCGCTCCATCCGCTGACGGTCGAGCTTGGAGTCCGGCTTCGCCAGCGGCTTCGCGGCGGCGTCTCCGCTGCGGACGGCCGGGGACGCCACGCCCGCCCACTCCAGGATCTCGGACGTGGCCTTCTCCTTCTCGTCCGTCGTGAGACCGGCGACGTTCGCGCCGTGGTTGGCGCCGGGTGCGAAGAAGACGTACGAGTCCTTGGCGCCCTTGCCGAGGCGGAACGGTTCGGCACCCCACGGGTCGTTCTGCCCGTAGACGAACATCATCCGCTCGCTGCAGTTCCTGACCCAGCGGTCGACGTCACGCATGACGCCGTTCTTCCACTTCATCGGGATCTCACGCGGAACGAAGGCACGCGGCGTGAAGTAGCCCGGGTACCGCAGCAGGCCGTCGAGGTGCGGGTATTCCACGGTCGGGGCGCCCAGTTCCGTACCGGCCTGGTAGTAGTACGGCGTGTACGGCTCGAGGCCCTGGTCGGTGTAGAAAGCGAAGCCCGAGATCGCGTCGACGTAGGAGAAGAGCTTGTCGGTCGGGACGTCCTTCTTGGGGACGTCGGCGCAGTCCTTCTCGGAGCTGTACTGCCAGAAGGCCCACACCATGTCGAGCACGACGCTCTCGTAGGCCTTGTCGAGGCCGCCGACCGTGTGGAAGGTGGCGTCGTTCTCCTTCGCCCACTTCTTGTAGAGGTCGGTCATCTCGCCGCGGCGGACCAGCGCTTCGCGCTGGACATCGGCCAGGGCGTCCCGGCACTCCTTCTTGGACACGGTCTCGAAGAACCGGTCGTAGCGGGAGTCCTCATGGTTGTTGACGTCGTTGGGCGCGACGTACGCGACCGTGCCGTCCATGTCGTTCGGGTAGAAGCGGCGGAAGTAGGTCGCCGTCATACCGCCCTTGCTGGCGCCGGTGGCCAGCCAGTTCTTGCCGTAGATCTTCTTCAGCGCCTTGAAGATGCGGTGCTGGTCGCTGGCGGCCTGCCAGATGTCCAGCTTCTTCCAGTCCGCCGGGTCGGGGCGGGACGGAGTGAAGAAGCGGTACTCCATCGAGATCTGGTTGCCGTCGATGATCTTCGTCGGCTCACTGCGGCCGGCGGTCGTGGAGACGTGATAGCCCGACGTCTGGAAGACGGTCGGGCGGTCGGTGTTCTTGTGCAGCACGGTCAGCCGCTGCTTGAAGGTCCCCTTGGACGGGTGCCGGTGGTCGATCGGCTGGGTGTAGTTGAGGACGAAGTACCGGTATCCGTCGACCGGCTTCTCCTCGATGAGGCTCATACCGGGTATCGCGAGGATCCGGTCCTTGATGTCTTTACTGCCCGGCTCTGCGGCGGTGGCCGCTCCTGCGGGCGCACCGCCGGCACCGGCGGCGCCTATGAGCACCGCGAGCGACAGCAGCCATCTGAGCGCCTTGCGCATTCGCCCTCCCCTGGGTTCACAAAGGTCGCCGCGAACCTACCGGCGCAACTCACGCCACCGCCAGACCTGATGGGCGAATCTGTTCGATGGGTACACGACCGAGGGAGGGGTTCCCGGCCGCACCGGAGGACCTTCCGTCAGCAGAGCCAGCCGGACTTGACCGACTTGCTACCGATGGAGCCCCGGACGAACACGCACCGGCCCCACGCGTTCACCGTGACCGGCCCCGCGTGGTGAGTGAACCGCCCGCTGTCCACACTGGGGTGGCTGCCGCGCGCCTGGATGCTGACACTCATCTGGCGGCGCTTCCCCGGGGACTTGGCGAGGGTGACGGCGCACCTGATCCGGTTGCTCTTGTAGATCTGGACTTTGCCGCTCGAGAAGTCGAGCGTCTTCACCTTCCGGCCGGGGCAGAGCGCGCCCGCCCCGGCCGTGGCAGCGGTGAGACCGGCTGCTCCGGCGGCCAGGACGGCTATCACCAGCCCTATGACCATGCGTCGACGTGCCGTACCACGCACGTGTGCCTCCCCCAAGGGGTCGAGTGCCCGTACCTCGTACATGCGGGCGATTGAAAAGCTACACGCGCACTGTGGTGCGGATGGTTCCCGGGGTGTCAGGGTTTCGGTAAGGCCTTGCGGAGAGATGTGGCAGACGGCTGGTGCGGACCCCGCCGAGGTCTGCCCCGCTCGACGCCCCGGCACGGCCGTCCGCTGTGTTGCCGGACCGGCCGAGCAGGCCCAACGAGACCGATCCGCGCCTTGTGTACGACCGCACCCGGACCCCCCTCCACCGAGCGAACCTCGGCGGGGCAGCACTAGGCGGCTGCGGTCTCCGGCTCGCCGGCGAACGTGCGCCAGAGCTGGGCGTATGTGCCGTTCGCGGCGAGGAGTTCGGCGTGCGTGCCGTCCTCGACCACACGGCCGTGGTCCATGACCACCACCCGGTCCGCGCGGGCGGCCGTCGTCAGCCGGTGGGCGACGACCAGGGTGGTGCGCCTCCCCGCCAGCCGGTCCGTGGCCCGGTTGACCAACGATTCGGTCGCCAAGTCCAGGGCCGCAGTCGCCTCATCGAGAAGCAGAATGTCCGGATCGACCAGCTCTGCCCGGGCGAGGGCGATCAACTGCCGCTGCCCCGCGGAGAGGTTGCGGCCCCGCTCCGCCACCTCGTGGAGATAGCCGCCGTCCAGGGAGGCCACCATCGCGTGCGCGCCGACCGCCCGCGCCGCCGCCTCCACCTCCGCGTCGGTCGCGTCCGGGCGGCCGTACGCGATGGCGTCGCGCACCGTGCCCGGGAAGAGATACGCCTCCTGCGGGACGACGCCGAGCCGCTGCCGGTACGCGGTGAGGTCGAGGTCGCGCAGATCGGTGCCGTCGACGCGGACCGTGCCGGAGACCGGGTCGTAGAAACGGGCGACCAGCTTGACGAGGGTCGACTTGCCCGCGCCCGTCTCCCCGACGAACGCCACCCGCTGGCCCGCCGGGATGTGGAGACCGATCCCGGACAGCGCGTTTTCCGGCTCCTCCTCGCCGGCGCCGCTCCGGTACCGGAAGTGCACGTCCTCGAAGGCGATCTCACCGCGGACCTTCCGCACCTCGCGCGGCCGCTTCGCGATCGCGGTCGTCGTCGGCTCGCGCAGCAGCTCCTGGATGCGGCCCAGCGAGACCGTCGCCTGCTGGTAGCCGTCGAAGACCTGGGAGAGCTGCTGCACGGGTGCGAAGAACAGGTCGATGTAGAGCAGGTACGCCACCAGCGCGCCCGCCGTCAGGGTCCCTTCCGAGACCCTGCCCGCGCCGACGATCAGCACCAGCGCCGCCGCCACGGATGACAGCAGCTGCACGAAGGGGAAGTAGACGGAGATCAGGAACTGGCCGCGCACGCGCGCCCGGCGGTAGTCGTCGCTGCGCTCGGTGAACCGGGCGGCGCCGCTGCCCTCGCGCCGGAACGCCTGCAGGATCCGCAGCCCGGCGACGCTCTCCTGCAGGTCGGCGTTGACGACGCTGATGCGCTCACGCGCCAGTTCGTACGCCTTCACGCTTCGGCGGCGGAACAGAATCGTCCCGACGACCAGGACGGGGAGGGTCGCGAAAACGACCAGCGCCAGGCCCGCGTCGAGGGCGAGCAGGGCAACCAGAATGCCGAAGAAGGTGAGGATCGAGACCACCGCGGTGACCAGACCGGTCTGGAGGAAGGTGGACAACGCGTCCACGTCCGTCGTCATCCGCGTCATGATCCGACCGGTCAACTCGCGCTCGTAGTAGTCCAGCCCGAGACGCTGGAGCTGCGCGAAGATCTTGATGCGGAGGCTGTAGAGGATGCGCTCACCCGTGCGTCCGGTCATTCGCGTCTCCCAGAACTGCGCCGCCCATTGGGCGAGGACGACGCCCAGCGCGACGGCCGAGGCCGTCCACACGGCGCCGAGCGCAAGCTTCTGCACACCGTCGTCGATGCCGTTCCTGATGAGGATGGGCAGCAGCAGGCCCGCGACGGCGTCGACGGACACCAGCAGCAGACAGAGCAGCAGGGGAGCACCGAAACCGCGGAGCAACTGGCGCAGCCCGTAGTCCCTCTCGGGCCGCGCCGCATGCACCTCGTCCACCTGCGGGGTGTCCGTGGCGGGCGGGAGCGCGGCGACCTGGGCGAGCAGTTCGGGTGTGGCAGGCATTCCGGCGAGCGCCCCGGCCATACCGCCGGTGGTGGGCGGCCCGGACGCACCGGGACGCGAGGTGGCCAGGGCGTCGATCGCGCCCGATGCGGTCGAGCCGGTGCGCCGCTTGCGGCCGGAGCCGTCACCGCCCCACAGTTCGGGAGTGATGCCGTCCACGACGCGGCGGCGGGCGTTGACCGGTTCGGAGTCGATCTCCGCCTCGACCTCCAGGTCGCACTCGGCCCGAAGATCGGCGTCGGAGACCCCGCGTTCGGCGGCGCGGCGCTCGATGGCGCGGCTCTGGCTGATACGGGCTCCGGAAACGTAGGGGCGGTAGGCGTAGCCCGGTGAGCCGGGGACGGCTTGGTCCCGGGCGCCGGACTCACGGCTCTGCGTCGTAGCGGCGGTGGCGCCCGACGGCTCGGCCCGGCTCTCGGGGCCGGGGCTCGCCCCGTCGGTGCTCTGCTCGTGAGTGCTCTGCTCGTGGGTGCTCTGCTCGTGGGTACCCTGCTCGTGGGCCCTCTGCCCGCCCCCGTCCTGCACGGCCCCCGCAGGATCGCGCTCCACACCGCCCAGTTCGTCCGGATCCGTGAGCAGCCTGCGATAGAGGGGGCAGCGCTTCTCCAGCTCCTCGTGCGTGCCCGCGTCGACCAGCCGCCCGCCGTCCAGGACCGCGATCCGGTCGGCGAGGCTGAGCGTGGAACGCCGGTGGGCTATGAGCAGGGTCGTACGGCCCGCCATCACACCGCGCAGCGCCTCGTGGATCTCGTGCTCCACCCTCGCGTCGACCGCGGATGTGGCGTCGTCCAGGAGCAGCAGCCGCGGGTCGGTGAGGATCGCACGGGCCAGCGCGATCCTCTGCCGCTGGCCGCCGGAGAGGGTCAGGCCCTGCTCGCCGACCGTGGTGTCGTAGCCGGAGGGCAGGTCGCGGATGAAGCGGTCGGCCTGGGCGGCCGTCGCGGCGGCGCGGATCTGCTCGTCCGTGGCATCCGGTGTCCCGTACGCGATGTTGGCGCGGACCGTGTCCGAGAAGAGGAAGCTGTCCTCAGGTACGAGCCCGATGGCGGCACGCAGCGAGGCGAAGGTCAGGTCCCGCACGTCGTGTCCGCCGACCCGTACGGCGCCCCCGCTCACGTCGTAGAAGCGCGGCAGCAGCAGCGAGACCGTGGACTTGCCGCTGCCGGACGTGCCGACGACGGCGACCGTCTCGCCCGGCTCGATGCGCAGGGAGAATTCCTTCAGAACCGGCCGCTCCGGGTCGTATCCGAAAGTGACGGCGTCGAATTCGACGGTCGCCGCGGCGTCGGCGGGCAGGGCGTGCGCTTCCGGGCGCTCCTCGATCGACGGCCTGGTGTCGATGAGTTCCAGTACCCGCTCGACACCCGCCCGCGCCTGCTGCCCGACGGTGAGCACCATGGTGAGCATCCGCACCGGGCCGACAAGCTGGGCGAGATACGTGGAGAAGGCGACGAACGTCCCGAGGGTGATCTGGCCACGGGTCGCCATCCAGCCGCCGAGCGCGAGCATGGCGACCTGTCCGAGGGCGGGTACGGCCTGCAGGGCAGGGGTGTAGCGGGAGTTGAGGCGGACGGTCCGCATCCGCCCGGCGAACAGCTTTCTGCCCACCGCGCGGAGCTTGCCGGACTCCTGCGCCTCCTGGCCGAACCCCTTGACCACGCGGACCCCCGTGACCGCCCCGTCCACGACGCCCGCGACGGCCGCCGCCTGCCCCTGCGCGTACCAGGTGGCGGGGAAGAGTCGCTTGCGGCTGCGCTGGGCGAGGAACCACAGGGCGGGGGCGATGGCCAGCGCGACCAGGGTCAGCAGCGGCGACAGCCAGACCATCACGCCCAGGGAAATGAGGAAGAGCAGGATGTTGCCGATCATCATCGGCAGCATGAACAGCAGGCCCTGGATGAGCTGGAGGTCGCTGGTGGCTCGGCCGACGACCTGTCCGGTCGAGAGGTTGTCCTGGCGCCTGCCGTCGAGACGGACGAGGGAGTCGTACATCTCGGTCCGCAGGTCGTGCTGGACGTCCAGGGCCAGCCGACCGCCGTAGAAGCGGCGGAGGTAGGTGAAGCCGTAGACGACGGCGGCGGCGAGGATCAGCAGGGCGGTCCACGGGGCGAGGTCGCGGGTGCGGGCGATCACCACGTCGTCGATGATCAGCCGCGTGACCAGGGGGACGAGGGCCATGACGGCCATGCCGCCGAGCGAGGAGCCAAGGGCGAGCAGGACGTGCCGGCGGTAGCGCCATGCATATCCGATCAGTCTCTTGGCCCAGCCCCGCTCCCGTGTGCTCTCGCCTCGCGGACTCACCGATCGCCCTCCGTTGTCCATGCCTCCGGGGCGCCACGGGTATCCGCGGCGCCACGATCGAGAACACCGGAGGTCCCCTGTTTTGTTTCAGCGGTGCGTACGCATGGGTCGCAGACGGCTCCGACCCGGGACGTACGTCCGGGGGCGGGGCCCAGGCCCGTCCGCTTCGTTCGCGCCGGTCAGCCGCCGGTGGCGGCCCCGCGCGCCGCGGCGATCTGCCGGGACATGATCGTCGTCAGCTCGTACGCGGTGTGGGAGGCCGCCACCGACGTCATCTCCGCGTGGTCGTAGGCCGGGGCGACCTCGACGACGTCGGCCGAGACGAGGTTGCAGGACGCCAGACCGCGCAGGATCTCCAGCAGTTCGCGGGAGGTGAGGCCGCCCGCCTCGGGGGTGCCGGTACCGGGGGCGTGGGCGGGGTCGAGGACGTCGATGTCGATGGAGATGTAGAGCGGGCGGTCGCCGACCCGCCGGCGGAGCTGGTCCGTCACCTCGTCGACACCGCAGCGCATGACGTCGGCGGAGGTGACGATGCCGAAGCCCATCTTCTCGTCGTCGGTCAGGTCCTGCCGACCGTAGAGCGGGCCGCGGGTGCCGACGTGGGACAGTGCCTCGGTGTCGAGAATGCCCTCCTCCACCGCCCGGCGGAACGGCGTGCCGTGGGTGTACTCGGCGCCGAAGTAGGTGTCCCAGGTGTCCAGGTGCGCGTCGAAGTGGAGCAGCGCGATCGGCCCGTGCTTGCGCGCCATGGAGCGCAGCAGAGGCAGGGCGATGGTGTGGTCGCCGCCGAGGGTCATCAGCCGGGCGCCGGTGCTCAGCAGGTCGTCGGCCGCGGCCTCGATGGTCTCGACGGCCTCGTTGATGTTGAACGGGTTGGCGGCGATGTCACCGGCGTCGGCGACCTGCGCGAGCGCGAACGGCGAGGCGTCCTGGGCAGGGTTGTACGGGCGCAGCAGGCGGGAGGCCTCGCGGATGGCGTTGCCGCCGAAGCGTGCGCCGGGCCGGTAGGAGACACCGGTGTCGAAGGGCACGCCGACCACGGCGATGTCCGCGGCACCGACCTCGTCGAGCCGGGGCAGCCGGGCGAAGGTCGCGGGTCCTGCGTAGCGCGGGACGCGGGACGAGTCGACGGGTCCACGGGGCTGGGTGCTCATGCGGGGGCTGCCTCTCGGCGGTTCGGGGACGTACGGGGCCACGGACCGAGCGTAGGAGGACGGGCGGATTCCGCACATGTACGTTCCCGATGGACGGCCAACGCTATTTGGACACGGCGTCCATCGCGGACCTGTACAGGACACAATGAGTTCATGCCGATACCCAGTCCCGCCCCGAACCGCGCAGAACTGATCGACCACCTCGTCCGTACGCGGATCGCCGGCGACGTCGCCACGCCCCGGGACAACAACCTCGCCCACTACCGCAGGCTGGCGAACGGCGACCGGCACTACTGGCTCGGCCTGGAGCTCGGCGACCGCTGGACCGACGAACAGGACGTGCTGGCCGTCATGGCCGAGCGCTGCGGCGTCGTCGACGACCCGCAGCACCGCACCGGGCAGGACACCATCGACCCCGAGCTGACGGTCGACGCCCTGGACCGGATGGCGACGGTGCTGCGCAAGGCGGCCGAGGCCGGGCAGCGGGTGCTGTTCGCGACGGGGCACCCGGGTGGGCTGCTGGACGTGCACCGCCACGTGGCGGCGGCGCTGCGGGCGGCCGGCTGCGAGATCGTGGTGATCCCGCCGGGGCTGGGCGCCGACGACGGCTATGTCTTCCAGTTCTGCGACGTCGCGATGCTGGAGCGGGGCGCCACGCTCTGGCACACCCACTCCCCCGAGCCCATGTCCGCGATCCTCAACAGGCTGGAGCGGGAAGGCCGTCCGTGGCCCGACCTGGTGGTGGCCGACCACGGCTGGACCGGGTGCGCGGGGCAGCGCGGCATCGACGCGGTGGGGTTCGCGGACTGCAACGACCCGGCGCTGTTCATCGGCGAGGCCGAGGGCACGGTCGCCGTCACCGTCCCGCTGGACGACCACGTGGTCGACCCGCGCTTCTACGACCCGCTCACGGCGTATCTGATCGCGGCCGCGGGACTGACGCCGCAGCCCTGAGGGCCACCCGGGCGCCCAGCCGCGTACGGATCGGGCGCGCGCGGCCGCGTACGGCTCAGGCGCGTTGACCGCACACCACTCGGGCGCCCAGCCGCGTACGGATCGGGCGCGCGCGGCCGCGTACGGCTCAGGCGCGTTGACCGCACACCACTCGGGCGCGCAGCCGCGTACG
>NZ_JBFAYQ010000032.1:8831-45856 GCF_040681345.1 Streptomyces sp. NPDC051776
CGGATCGGGCGCGCGCGGCCGCGTACGGCTCAGGCGCGTTGACCGCACACCACTCAGGCGCGCAGCCGCGTACGGATCGGGCGCGCGCGGCCGCGTACGGCTCAGGCGCGTTGACCGCACACCACTCAGGCGCGCAGCCGCGTACGGATCGGGCGCGCGCGGCCGCGTGCGGCTCAGGCGCGTTGACCGCACACCACTCAGGCGCGTGGCACCCGGATCACGCCCTCCTGGATGACGGAGATCGCGAGCCGGCCGTCGGCGGTGTGGATCCGGGCCTGCCCGAGCCCGCGGCCCCCGGAGGCGGAGGGACTCTCCTGGTCGTACAGGAGCCACTCGTCGGCACGGAAGGGGCGGTGGAACCACATCGCGTGGTCCAGGCTGGCACCCACCACGTCACCCACGGTCCAGCCGCCGCGGCCGTGAGCGAGCAGCACCGAGTCCAGCAGCGTCATGTCGGAGACGTAGGTGGCGAGGCAGACGTGCAGCAGCGGGTCGTCGACGAGTTTGCCTGCCGTCCTGAACCAGACCTGGGAGCGCGGGTCGCGCGGGCCCTTCGCCGCGGTCGCGTACGGCGGCTCCTCCACGTACCGCAGGTCGATGGCGGCCCTCGACTCCAGCAGGCGGCCCACCATGCCGGGGTCGCGGAAGAGGTGGGCGTGCCGGGGCAGCATCTCGGCGGCCGTCGGCAGCGTCTCGGGGTCGGGCGCGTACGGCATCGGGGCCTGGTGCTCGAGCCCTTCCTCGTACGTCTGGAAGGACGCCGAGAGATGGAAGATCGGCTGGCCGTGCTGCACGGCGACCACGCGGCGGGTGGTGAAGGATCGGCCGTCGCGGATCCGGTCCACGGTGTAGACGATCGGGGCGCCGGGGTCGCCGGGCCGCAGGAAGTAGGCGTGCAGGGAGTGCGCCGACCGGTCCTCCGGGACGGTGCGGCCCGCCGCGACCAGGGCCTGGGCGGCGACCTGGCCGCCGAAGACGCGCGGCACCACGGCCGCGCGGCTCTTGCCACGGAAGATGTTCTCCTCGATCCGCTCGAGGTCGAGCAGATCGAGGAGCGACTGCAGTGATTCGTTCATCGGTGAACAGTTTCGCAGGCCGGCTCCGAAGGCCTTACAGTCCCATGGACTTGGCGATGATGGACTTCATGACCTCGCTGGTGCCGCCGTAGATGCGGTTGACGCGGTTGTCCGCGTACAGCCGGGCGATGGGGTACTCCATCATGTAGCCGTAACCGCCGTGGAGCTGCAGGCAGCGGTCGATCACACCGGCGGCGGTCTCCGTGCAGAAGAGCTTGGCGGAAGCGGCGTCGGCGGCCGACAGCTCACCGGCGTCGTGGGCGTCGAGCGCGCGGTCGACGACGGCCTGGGCGGCGTCGACCTGGGCCTTGCAGGCGGCCAGTTCGAACTTGGTGTTCTGGAAGGACGCCACGGACGTACCGAAGACGGTTCGGTCCCGCACGTAACTCTTGGCGAATTCGACGGCCGCGGCGGCCTGCGCGTACGAGCCCATGGCGATGGCCAGACGCTCCTGCGGCAGGTTCTGGCCGAGGTAGGAGAAGCCGTTGCCCTCCTCGCCGAGAAGGTCCTCGACCGGCACCTTGACGTCGGTGAAGGACAGTTCCGCGGTGTCCGAGGCCTTCAGGCCGAGCTTCTCCAGCTTGCGGCCGACCGCGTAGCCCTCGCTGGTGGTGTCCACGAAGAACAGGGTTATGCCGGAGCGGCGGTCCTCGGCGCTGGGCGGCGCGGTGCGGGCGCAGACGATGACGCGGTCGGCGTGGACGCCGCCGGTGATGAAGGTCTTGGCGCCGTTGAGGACGTAGTGCGTGCCGTCCTCGGAGAGCTTGGCCGTGGTCTTCATGCCGGCGAGGTCCGAACCGGTGCCGGGCTCGGTCATCGCGATGGCGGTCATCATCGCGCCGGAGACGAAGTCGGGCAGCCAGCGCTTCTTCTGCTCTTCGGTCGCATAGGCGAGGAGGTACGGCAGGCAGAGCCCGACATGGACCCCGCTGCCGCCGAAGCTGACCCCGGCACGGGCGCACTCCTCGGTGATGACGGCCTGGAACTTGAAGCTGGTCTCGCCGGCACCGCCGTACTCCTCGGGCACCTCGATGCCGAAGACGCCCAGCTCACCGAGCTTGTAGTAGAAGTCGCGCGGGACCTGGCCCGCCTCGAGCCACTCGTCGTGGACCGGGACGACCTCGGCGGCGATGAAGTCGCGGATGGTTTCCCGGAAGGCCTCGTGGTCCTCGTTGAACACGGTGCGCCGCATCGCGCGCCTCCTCGTATCGCTGCCTTCGGGTACGGCCGAGCACTCGGGCACCACCGAGTGGAGTTTCTAAGCGCTTGCTCAGCAGAAGTTACCCAGCAGTCAGCGCGTCTGTCCAGAGCGGGACGCGGCCGCGAAGGCGGCGCGGGCGAGCCGGTGCAGCAGGGCGGCGGTGTCAGGACGGCCGGGCAGGGCGCCCCGCCCCAGGTGAGGCGTGGAGTTCAGCAGCCCGAAGACCGCGTGCACCGCTGCGCGGGCATCTCGCTCCCGCATGTCCGGGTAGACCCGGCGGACAATCTCCACCCACAGCTCCACGTACTGCCGCTGGAGCTGGCGGACCAGCTTGCGGTCGCTGTCCCGGAGGCGGTCCAGCTCGCGATCGTGGAGAGTGATCAGTGGGCGGTCGTCGAGGGCGAAGTCGATATGGCCCTCGATGAGCGAGTCGAGGACGGCCTCCGGAGGACCGTCGATCTCGGCCACACGCCGCTTGCCACCGGTAAGCAGACGGCCGCTGATACCGACGAGCAGTTCGGCGAGCATCGCGTCCTTGCCCGCGAAGTGGCGGTAGAGACCGGGTCCGCTGATGCCGACCGCGGCGCCTATCTCGTCGACGCCGACGCCGTGGAAGCCGCGCTCGGCGAAGAGCCGGGCGGCCTCCTTGAGGATCTGGTCACGGCGGGTCGGGGCCGCGGGCCTGGCGGCAGCGTTCGCGCTCATGGGAATTCATTCTAGACAGGGGCGTTAGCGCTCGTTAACCTGAAGGAAACGCGTTAACGCTCATTAACGCCACCATCGGGCGGCCCACGACCACGGGGCGACCCGGACGGACCGCATCCGGCGGGCAGACACACCACCGATCCACCGGGCAAGGGGGCTCGAAGGAGATGCAGCAGGCACCCGTGCTGTCAGGCGCCGCCGATCCGGCGTCCGACACCTGGCGCGCGAACGAGGCGGCGCACCGCGAGCTCGCGGCCCAGTTGCGCGAGAGACTCGCGGTGGCGCGGCTGGGGGGCGGCGAGAAGGCGCGGTCGCGGCACACCGCGCGCGGCAAGCTGCTGCCCCGGGACCGCGTGGACACCCTCCTCGACCCGGGCTCGCCGTTCCTGGAGCTGGCACCGCTGGCGGCCGAGGGGATGTACGGCGGGCAGGCTCCCGCGGCGGGTGTGATCGCGGGCATCGGCCGGGTCTCGGGCCGAGAGGTGGTGATCGTCGCCAACGACGCCACCGTCAAGGGCGGCACCTACTACCCGATGACGGTCAAGAAGCATCTGCGGGCGCAGGAGGTGGCCCTGGAGAACCGGCTGCCGTGCCTGTATCTGGTGGACTCCGGCGGGGCCTTCCTGCCCATGCAGGACGAGGTCTTCCCGGACCGCGAGCACTTCGGCCGGATCTTCTACAACCAGGCCCGGATGTCGGGCGCGGGCATTCCCCAGATCGCGGCGGTGCTCGGCTCCTGCACGGCCGGCGGGGCGTATGTCCCCGCGATGAGCGACGAGGCCGTCATCGTGCGCGAGCAGGGCACGATCTTCCTCGGCGGGCCCCCACTGGTGAAGGCGGCGACCGGTGAGGTGGTGACTGCGGAGGAGCTGGGCGGCGGCGAGGTCCACTCCCGCACCTCCGGCGTCACCGACCATCTCGCGGAGGACGACGCCCACGCCCTGCGGATCGTGCGGAACATCGTCGCGACGCTTCCCGAGCGGGGTCCGCTGCCCTGGTCCGTGGAGCCCGTCGAGGAGCCGGCGACCGACGCGGCGGGGCTCTACGGCGCGGTGCCGGTCGACTCCCGTACGCCCTACGACGTGCGCGAGGTCATCGCGCGGGTCGTGGACGGCTCCCGCTTCTCGGAATTCAAGGCCGAGTACGGCACGACGCTGGTCACCGGTTTCGCCAGGATCCACGGTCACCCGGTGGGGATCGTCGCCAACAACGGCATCCTGTTCTCCGAATCGGCCCAGAAGGGCGCACACTTCATCGAGCTGTGCGACCAGCGCGGCATTCCCCTGGTCTTCCTGCAGAACATCTCGGGCTTCATGGTCGGCCGGTCCTACGAGGCGGGCGGCATCGCCAAGCACGGCGCGAAGATGGTCACGGCCGTCGCCTGCACGCGCGTACCGAAGCTGACCGTCGTCATCGGCGGCTCGTACGGTGCTGGCAACTACTCGATGTGCGGCCGGGCGTACTCCCCCCGCTTCCTGTGGATGTGGCCCAACGCCAAGATCTCGGTCATGGGCGGCGAGCAGGCCGCCTCGGTACTCGCGACCGTCAAGCGCGACCAGTTGGAGGCCCGCGGCGAGCAGTGGAGCGCGGAGGACGAGGAGACCTTCCGCGCCCCGATCCGCGAGCAGTACGAGCGCCAGGGCAACGCGTACTACGCCACGGCCCGCCTCTGGGACGACGGGGTCATCGACCCCTTGGAGACCCGCACGGTGCTGGGGCTCGCGCTCACCGCGTGCGCCAACGCGCCGCTGCCGCACAAGGACCCGTCGGCGCCCGGCTACGGCGTCTTCCGGATGTGAGAGGGATGCCCGAGATGTTCGACGCAGTCCTGGTCGCCAACCGCGGCGAGATCGCGGTCCGGGTCATCCGGACCCTCCGCAGGATGGGCATCCGTTCGGTCGCCGTCTTCAGCGACGCCGACGCCGACGCCCGGCACGTACGGGAGGCGGACACGGCGGTGCGGATCGGTCCGGCGTCCGCGGCCGGGAGTTATCTGTCCACACCCCGGCTGCTGGAGGCCGCGGCCCGTACGAACGCCCAAGCGGTGCACCCGGGGTACGGTTTCCTCGCGGAGAACGCCGCGTTCGCGCAGGCCGTCGCCGACGCGGGGCTCGCCTTCATCGGCCCGCCGCCCGCGGCGATCGAGCTGATGGGCGACAAGATCCGCGCCAAGGAGACCGTGCGGGCGGCCGGGGTCCCGGTCGTGCCGGGATCCTCGGGCAGTGGTCTCTCGGATGCCGAACTGGCCGCCTCCGCACGGGAGATCGGGATGCCGGTGCTGCTCAAGCCCTCGGCGGGCGGCGGCGGCAAGGGCATGCGGCTCGTACGGTCCGAGGAGCTGCTGGCCGACGAGATCGCGGCGGCGCGGCGTGAGGCACGCGGCTCATTCGGTGACGACACCCTGCTGGTGGAGCGGTGGATCGACGGCCCGCGCCACATCGAGATCCAGGTGCTGGCCGACGGGTTCGGGCATGCGATCCACCTCGGTGAGCGCGAGTGCTCGCTCCAGCGCCGCCATCAGAAGATCGTCGAGGAGGCCCCCTCCCCGCTCCTCGACGAGGAGACGCGTGCGGCAATGGGCGAGGCCGCGGTGCAGGCGGCGCGCAGTTGCGGATACGCGGGCGCGGGCACGGTGGAGTTCATCGTCCCCGGCGGCGACCCGTCCGCGTACTGCTTCATGGAGATGAACACCCGCCTGCAGGTGGAACATCCGGTCACCGAACTCATCACCGGCCTGGACCTGGTGGAGTGGCAGGTCCGGATCGCGGCCGGCGAGCGGCTGGCGCTCACGCAGAAGGACGTCCGCCTCAGCGGTCACGCGGTGGAGGCCCGTATCTGCGCGGAGACGGCGCGGGTCTCCGGCGACCGCGTGGACTTCCTGCCCTCGGCCGGCACGGTCCGGGCCCTGTGCGAACCGGAGGGTGAGGGCGTACGGGTCGACTCCGGCCTCTCCGCGGGCACGGAGGTCGGCACCTCCTACGACCCGATGCTCGCCAAGGTCATCGCCCACGGCCCCGACCGGCAGACGGCGTTGCGCCGCCTGCGCACCGCGCTCGCCGGCACGGCGGTTCTCGGCGTGGACACCAACACCGGTTTCCTGCGGCGGCTGCTGGCCCATCCGGCCGTGCTCTCCGGGGACTTGGACACCGGTCTGGTGGACCGCGAGGCACCCTCACTGGCCGCATCCGGCGTGCCGGCCGAGGTGTACGGGGCGGCGGCGCTGCTCCGGCACGCGGCCCTGATCCCGGCGGGGCTCCGCGCGGGTGCGGTGAGCCCGACCCCGGGTGGGGCCCGGTCGCCTGGCGCGGCCGGTCGGCAGGCCGCTGCCGACGGGGGCCCGGTGTGGACCGACCCGTTCTCCGTGCCGAGCGGGTGGCGGCTCGGCGGCGAGGCCGCGTGGGCCGTCCACCATCTGCGCGTACCGGGCCACGACCCGGTCGCGGTCCGCGTGCGCGGCAGCGCCACCGACGCCGAGGTCGGCGTGGGCGACACCGAACCGGTGGCCGCCCGGCTGATCGCGCCGGGCGGAACCAGCCGGGCCGCGGGACCGGCGGGCGACGCGCCGCGAGGCGTATCCGGCGGCAGTCCGGCCGCGGGCCACGAGGCCCCTGGCTCCCCGGTTCACGTGATGCTGGAGTGGGCGGGCGTCACGCATGCCTTCGTGGCCCCGCCCGGCCGGGACGGCGCCTGGCTCGGCCGGGACGGCGAGAGCTGGCACGTGCAGGACCACGACCCGGTGGAAGCGGCCCTGAGTGGCGGCGCCGGAGCGCACGGTGTGGACGCCCTGACCGCCCCGATGCCCGGCACGGTCACGGTCGTGAAGGCGGCCGTCGGCGACGAGGTGGCGGCCGGGCAGAGCCTGCTGGTGGTGGAGGCGATGAAGATGGAGCACGTCATCTCCGCTCCGCACGCCGGCACGGTCACCGAACTCGATGTGACCCCGGGCACCGCCGTCGCCATGGACCAGGTGCTCGCCGTGGTCACCCCGTACGAAACCCAGGAAGCGCAGGAGGGCGGGTCATGACGGAGCGACTGGCCGGCGGGCCGCCCCTGGGCCTGCCCATGGAGGTGCCCGCGCCGGGTCTTCCGGCCCGGGTCCGTATCCATGAGGTCGGTCCCAGGGACGGCCTGCAGAACGAGAAGATGGTCGTCCCGGCCGAGGTCAAGGCCGACTTCATCCGGAAGCTGGTCGAGGCGGGGCTGTCCACGGTCGAGGCGACGAGCTTCGTACGCCCCGACTGGGTGCCCCAACTGGCCGACGCCGAGCAGCTGATGCCGATGCTCGAGGATCTCGACGCACGGCTTCCGGTGCTCGTGCCGAACCGGCGGGGCCTGTCCCGGGCCCTCACGTTCGGCGTGCGCGAGATCGCCGTGTTCGCCAGTGCCACCGAGTCGTTTGCCAAGGCCAACCTCAATCGCACGGTCGACGAGTCGCTGGCGATGTTCGCTCCGGTGGTCACCGAAGCGAAGGAGGCCGGGGCCCGGGTGCGCGGCTATGTGTCGATGTGCTTCGGCGACCCGTGGGAGGGCCCTGTAGCGATCGCCCAGGTCGTACGGGTCTGCCGGGCCCTGATGGACATGGGGTGCGACGAGCTGAGCCTCGGCGACACCATCGGTGTGGCGACACCGGGCCATGTCCTCGAACTGCTCTCCCTGCTGGGCGAGTCCGGCGTCGGCACCGACCGGCTCGCCGTGCACTTCCACGACACCTATGGCCAGGCGCTCGCCAACACCCTGGCCGCCCTGCAGCACGGCGTCACCACAGTCGACGCCTCGGCCGGAGGCCTCGGCGGCTGCCCCTATGCCAAGAGCGCCACCGGGAACCTCGCCACCGAGGACCTCGTGTGGATGCTGCACGGCCTCGGCATCGAGACCGGGGTCGATCTGGGCCGTCTCACCGCCACGAGCGTGTGGATGGCCGCTCATCTGGGCCGACCCAGCCCGTCCCGCACCGTCCGTGCCCTCGCCGGCACCACCTCCCAACAGGAGCAGTGACCGCCATGTCGATCGACCACCGGCTCTCTTCAGAGCACGAGGAACTCCGCCGCACGGTGGAGGAGTTCGCCCACGACATCGTCGCCCCGAAGATCGGGGAGTTCTACGAGAACCACGAGTTCCCCTACGAGATCGTGCGCGAGATGGGCCGCATGGGCCTGTTCGGGCTGCCGTTCCCCGAAGAGTATGGCGGCATGGGCGGGGACTACCTCGCCCTCGGCCTGGCCCTGGAGGAGCTGGCCCGGGTGGACTCCTCCGTGGCCATCACCCTGGAGGCGGGCGTCTCGCTGGGCGCCATGCCCATCTACCGCTTCGGCACCGAGGAACAGAAGCGCGAGTGGCTTCCGCGGCTGTGCTCGGGCGAGATCCTCGGCGCGTTCGGCCTGACCGAGCCGGATGTCGGCTCGGACGCGGGCGGTACACGCACCACGGCGCGGCTCGACGAGACCACCGGCGAGTGGGTGATCAACGGGGCCAAGTCCTTCATCACCAACTCCGGTACGGACATCACGGGTCTGGTGACGGTCACCGCGGTCACCGGACGCAAGGAGGACGGCCGGCCGGAGATCTCCTCGATCATCATCCCGTCGGGCACGCCCGGCTTCACCGTCGCCCCGCCGTACTCCAAGGTCGGCTGGAACGCCTCGGACACCCGCGAGCTGTCCTTCACCGACTGCCGCGTACCCGCGGCCAACCTCGTCGGTGAAGTCGGCCGCGGCTACGCCCAGTTCCTGCGGATCCTCGACGAGGGCCGTATCGCGATCTCCGCACTGGCGACGGGCCTCGCCCAGGGTTGTGTCGACGAGTCGGTGGCGTACGCCAAGACCCGTGAGGCGTTCGGGAAGCCGATCGGCGACAACCAGGCGATCCAGTTCAAGCTGGCGGACATGGAGATGCGCGCCCACACGGCCCGCCTGGCCTGGCGGGACGCCGCGTCCCGGCTGGTGCACGGCGAGCCGTTCAAGAAGGAGGCGGCGCTCGCCAAGCTCTACTCCTCCGAGATCGCCGTCACCAACGCCCGCGAGGCCACCCAGATCCACGGCGGCTACGGCTTCATGAACGAGTATCCGGTGGCCCGTATGTGGAGGGACTCCAAGATCCTCGAGATCGGCGAGGGCACCAGCGAGGTCCAGCGCATGCTGATCGCCCGGGAGTTGGGACTGGGAGCCGCCTGACCTGCGGGACGCGCACGCCGAGGGCGCTGAGCCGGTCCGAGACCACCGTGAGCGCAGCGCCGTGAACCGGACGAGATGGACATCGGGTTCGCGCTCACGAAACACGGAAGTCACGGAAGTCACGCAGCGCGGAAGCGGGCGGGGGCCGGGTGAACGGCCGTGGAGCCCCACGGCCGTTCACCGGGGCCTTCTGGGCCCGGCAAGTGTCACTCCGCGGGCCAGGGGACCTGCGGCGAGCGGTAGTAGTCGATGCCGAGCGCCGACCAGCGTGGCCCCTGCGCGGCGAGCCGCGTCCGGTAGGACTCCCAGTCGAGCGCGTCCGCCTGGGACCAGCCCAGCTCCGCGACCCCGGCGAGCCGCGGGAATGCCATGAACTCGATGTGGTCGCTCGTCGAGAGCGTCTCCGACCACAGCGGGCCCTCGACGCCCAGGATCGCGGAGGGCGGTGCGTCCTTGATGTACGCGCCCGGGTCCCAGTCGTACGACTGCCGGACCTCGACATAGCCCGCCCAACTCAGCCCGAGCGGCGTGTCCTTGGTGTACTTCATGTCGAGGTAGATGCGGTTGGCGGGCGACAGGATGAGCTTGGTCCCCGCCCGGGCCGCGTCCACGACCTCCCGCTCGGTCCCGGTCGTGCCCCAGTACTGGGCGACGGCTCCCTTCGCCGGCTTCGCTCCGGTGAGCTGGTGCCAGCCGATGACCGTCTTGCCGTACTTCGCGACGGCGGCCTGCGCACGGTCCATGAACGCGGCGTAGTCCTCGTGGCTGGTCGAATGCGCCTCGTCCCCGCCGATGTGGAGATAGCGCCCCGGTGTCATCGCGGCCAGCTCGCGTACGACATCGTCCACGAAGTCGTAGGTGACGGCCCTCGGCGCGCACAGGGAGCTGAAACCGACCTCGGTGCCGGTGTAGAGCGGCGGGGCCACGCCGTCGCAGTTGAGCTCGGCGTACGAGGCGAGGGCGGCATTGGTGTGCCCCGGCATGTCGATCTCGGGCACGATCTCCACCTGCCGGTCGGCGGCGTAGCGGACGATCTCGCGGTAGTCGTCCTTGGTGTAGAAGCCGCCGGGCCCGCCACCCACCTGGGTGCTGCCGCCGTAGGTGGCCAACCGCGGCCAGGAGTCGATCGCGATCCGCCAGCCCTGGTCGTCCGAGAGGTGCAGATGGAATTTGTTGATCTTGTACAGGGCCATCTGGTCGATGTAGCGCTTGACCTGACCGACCGTGAAGAAATGGCGGGAGACGTCGAGCATCGCCCCGCGGTAGGCGAAGCGCGGGCTGTCGGTGATCGTGCCGCCCGCGACTCGCCACGGGCCGGGCTGCCGCTCCCCCTTCTCGACCGAGGCGGGCAGGAGCTGACGCAACGTCTGGATGCCGTGGATGAGCCCGGCCGCCTTGCGCGCGGTGATGGTGACGGAGCGGCGGGAGGAGTCGAGACGGTAGCCCTCGGGGCCCAGCGCACGGTCCCCGCCGAGCCGCAGGACGATGCCGTCGTTCCCGTCGCGCGAGGTGACGGGCAGGACGAAACCGGTGGACGGCCGCAGCAGGCCTGCCAGTTGCTCCGCCGCCTTCCGCGCCTCCTGCATGCGACCGGGCACGCGGATGACGGTCCGGGAGCCGATGGTGTACGGGTCGCCGGCGGGCCGTACGGAGACCGGCGCGGGCACGACCTGGTCGAGCGGAATGACGGAGGGGGCGTCCTCCGCCTCGGCCTCCGAGGCGGAACCGGCGGCCGTCGCCCCGGCCGAGGCGACGAGGAGCAGGGAGCAGAGCAGTCGGGGCAGTCGTCTCACGAGCGGTCCCTTCGACGGGGCTTCGTCCTGGCAGCGGGGCGACAGGAGGTTGAGCGACCGGACGGTCACATGGGTATCGCGCGCCACTGTGAGGGTCAAGGTGTAGACCACTTCGGCGTCGTACGCGTCGCGGCGCACCGCCTCCTGAACGACCGGTGCCGCACCGGCTCGCGCGTGAAAGGGAAGGATGCCGTCGGCTCTCGGCGCGGCCGCGGTCGCCGCCCGCGTGCCGCTCCCTGCGCGGCACCGGCCCCGGCCCCGGCCAGGACACTCGCGGCAGCGGTCGACGGACGCGGATTCGCCGGTCCTCACTACGAACCGCTATGGCAGTCACAGGAGTTGGGCGGGCCCGGACCGGTCCGGGATTCTGACGGAGGAGGAGGTCACGGTGGCGTACCAGGCAGTGCCCATGCGCCGCTGAGGGCATGTGACCGAATGCCGGGCAAACCCGGACGGCCTGCCGGGCGGGCCGGGTACGTGAGGCGTGAGACGTGAGGCCCGCCCATCTCGCCGCGGTCACCGCGGACACCGTGGTCATCAGCGTTGCGACTTGGGTGGGGGCCGCGCCAAGTCCCCTCACCCCGGGGCGGCTTGACGTGCCTCCGGTCCGGCCCTGTCGTCCGGGCCCGCACCCGATCCGCCCCGAACGCGCGGGCCCGCTTCCGATCCGTCCCCCGCACCCGATCCCTACCGGGCGCTCGGACCCGTACCCGATCCGTCCCGAACGCGCGGGCCCGCTTCCGATCCGTTTCGAACGCGCGGACTGGTACCCGATCCGTCCCGGACCGCGAGCCCGGTCAGCAGCGCGCGCAGCGTCGATTCCACGCTCGTACGGTCATCCGCGCCGGGCCGGGCGCCGATCATGACCAGGACCGCCTCACCCAATACCGCATTGATCAGGCGGGCGGTGACCTCGACCGAGTCCACACGGATCTCGCCGGCCTCGGCGGCGCGGCGCAGCGCGCCGCCGACCTCCCCGAGGCTGTACCGCTCCTCTATCTGCCGGCAGCGCCGCCATCCGAGCGCGGCCGGACCGTCCTCGACCACGATGCGGGCGACCTCGGGCCGGCTCACCTCCTCCAGCCAGGCCAGGCTGCCGGCGACCAGCCGCTCGAGCGCGGTCGCGTCATCCGGCACGCGGTCGGCGGCGCGGGCGATCGCCGCCGCGGCCTCTTCCTCGTAGACGGCCGCGACGAGGTCTTCGCGCGAGGCGAAGTGGTGGTACATCGCGCCCCTGCTGACTCCGGCCGCTTTCAGAAGCGCCTCTGTGCTCGTCGCGTCGATGCCTTGGCGGGCGAAGAGATCCCGTGCCGCGTCGAGGATCTTGCGCCGTGTGGCGTTTCGCCGTTCTGCCTGAGTGGCCATGCACACCACTTTACAGACTGCCTGTCGGTAACTACGGTGACTCCCGGAGCAAAAACCGACAACCGGTCTGTAACTTCTCGGAGGACGGCCATGACCACCCTTCCCGGCACCTTCACCCACTACCTCGCCGCCTGGAATGAGACGGACCCCGGCCTCATCCGCGGCCACCTCGACCGCGCCGTGACGCAGGGAGTCCTCTTCGTCGACCCGGCCAACACGACGGTGGGGCCCGATGAGATGGAGGCGATGATCCGCACCGCGCGCACGGACATCCCGAGCGCGATGTACCACCGCACCGGCGAGGCCGACGGGCACCACGGCCGCTACCGCTATCGCTGGGAGGTCCGCATCGACGGCAGGGTCGCCGTGGCCGGGATGGATGTCACCACGGTCGACACCTCCGGCCGGATCGAGCGAATAGACGGCTTCTTCGGCGAGCTCTGAGGGATCGGACGCCATCGGCACGGGGTTCCGCCTCTCCTGTGCCCGATTCCGGGCAGAATTCTTGCGAAACTCCGCGCCAGACCGCAGTATCGACGAGTGCTCGATCGCCCCACGTCCCATGAGGACCTCGTCGACCATCTGGTCCGTTCCACGCCGCTGCAGCGCGGTGAGGCGGCCCGGGTGGTGCTGGACGTGCTGGCGTACTTCGACGAGACGACGGAGGAGTTCGTCCGCCGCCGCCATCGCGAACTGCAGTCGGGCGGCCTGAGCAACGCGGACACCTTCGAGCGGATCGCCCACGAGCTGCCCCGCCGTGCGGTCGCACCGCCCGAGCTGTCCCTGCGGCAGCTCCGCCGCATCGTCTACGGCTGACCACCACACTCGAAGGCCACCGGGCCCGGAACCACTCGGAACGTCACGGGAGGGACAGAACCTTATGTGCGGGATCGTCGGATACATCGGCAAACGAGATGTTGCTCCGCTGCTCCTCGAAGGGCTGCAGCGACTGGAGTACCGCGGCTACGACTCCGCCGGCATCGCTATCCACGGCAGATCCGGCGGACTGAAGACCGCCAAGGCCAAGGGCCGGGTCCGCGAACTGGAGAGCAGGCTCCCCAAGCGATTTGCGGGCACCACCGGGATCGCGCACACCCGTTGGGCCACCCACGGCGCCCCGAACGACGTCAACGCCCACCCCCACATGGACACCGACTCCACGGTCGCCGTCGTCCACAACGGGATCATCGACAACGCGGCGGAGCTGCGCGCCAAACTCACCGCCGACGGCGTCGCGTTCGCCTCCGAGACCGACACCGAGGTCCTCGCCCACCTCATCGGCCGCTCCCAGGCCGAGACCCTGGAGGAGAAGGTCCGCCAGGCCCTGCGCCTGATCGAGGGCACCTACGGCATCGCCGTCCTGCACGCGGGCTTCCCCGACCGTATCGTCGTCGCGCGCAACGGGTCCCCGGTGGTCCTCGGCATCGGCGAGCACGAGATGTTCGTCTCCTCCGACGTGGCCGCCCTCGTCAGCCACACCCGCCAGGTCGTCACCCTCGACGACGGCGAGATGGCCACGCTCAAGGCCGACGACTACCGCACCTACACCACCGAGGGCAGCCGCACCGCTGCCTCGCCGACCACCGTGGAGTGGGAGGCCGAGTCGTACGACATGGCCGGCCACGACACGTATATGCACAAGGAGATCTCCGAACAGGCCGACGCCGTTGACCGGGTGCTGCGCGGCCGGATCGACGACCGGTTCTCCACCGTCCACCTGGGCGGGCTGAACCTCGACGCGCGCGAGGCGCGTGCGGTGCGCCGGGTGAAGATCCTCGGCTGCGGCTCGGCCTACCACGCGGGCCAGATCGGCGCCCAGATGATCGAGGAGCTGGCCCGCATCCCGGCGGACGCGGAGCCGGCGAGCGAATTCCGCTACCGCAACGCGGTGGTGGACCCCGACACCCTCTACATCGCCACCAGCCAGTCCGGTGAGACCTACGACACACTGGCCGCGGTCCAGGAGCTGAAGCGCAAGGGCGCCCGGGTGCTGGGTGTGGTGAACGTGGTGGGCAGCGCCATCGCACGGGAGACCGACGGCGGGGTGTACGTCCACGCGGGCCCGGAGGTGTGCGTGGTCTCCACCAAGTGCTTCACCAACACCGCGGTCGCCTTCGCACTGCTGGCCCTGCACCTCGGCCGTATCCGCGATCTCTCCGTGGCCGACGGCAAGCGGATCATCGCGGGCCTGCGCAGGCTGCCGGAGCAGATCGCCGAGATCCTCCGCGGCGAGGAGGAGATCAAGAAGCTGGCGGCGAGCTACGCGGACGCGAAGAGCATGATGTTCGTCGGCCGGGTCCGCGGCTACCCGGTCGCCCGCGAAGCCTCCCTGAAGCTGAAGGAGGTCAGCTATGTGCACGCGGAGGCGTATCCGGCCTCGGAGCTGAAGCACGGGCCGCTCGCACTGATCGAGCCGGCCGTGCCGACCGTGGCGGTCGTGCCTGACGACGACCTGCTGGAGAAGAACCGGGCCACGCTGGAAGAGATCAAGGCACGCAGCGGCCGGATCCTGGCCGTGGCGCACCAGGAGCAGGAAAAGGCGGACCACACGATCGTGGTGCCGAAGAACGAGGTGGAACTGGACCCGATCCTCATGGGCATCCCGCTCCAGCTCCTCGCCTACCACTCGGCGCTGGCGCTCGGCCGCGACATCGACAAGCCGCGGAACCTCGCCAAGTCCGTGACGGTGGAGTAGTCACAGGACAGTCCCCGGCGCGCGCCACCCGGGGCACCGGGGACTTCCCGTACGGACCGGCTTCGCCCGCCCCCTCCCTCGGTGGAGGCATCCCCGGCCGGTCTCTGCCGCCTATCCGGAGACCGTCACTCCCCGGTCGGCAGCGGGTCCGGGCCGGGCCGGCCACGAGACCAGAGGCGCGGTGGCCGCGAACCAGGCGCCGGCGCCCGAGAGTACGGCCGCCCAGCCGCCGACCTGCGCGAGGCCGTCGTTCCCGGCGAACTGTGCGATGGCGAGCAGGAGAAGGGAGACGCACAGGAGCCCGTGGACCCCCTGGGCGAGGCGGCCCGCGGCGGCCGCGCCGAGTGTCAGCGTCAGGGCGAGCAGAGCGAAGAGGACCAGGAAGAGGCCGGTGGCCTCAGCGGAAGCGTCGGCCCCCGCTCCACGGCCCCAGGTGAACCAGAAAGCGCCGAGGCCGGCGAACGCCGTGCCGCCCGGGGCGTTGCCCGCCCGGAGCTCCAGCATTCCGGCGACGAACAGTGTGACGCCCCCGACCCATACGGCGAGGCCGACGGCGTCCGCGGCGCTCACGCCGTCGATCACTCCGGTGTGACCGAGGCCGAACGCCAACAGGGTGAGTCCGAGAGCGAGTTGACCCAGAGTCGAGGCATTGCCCCGTCCCGCGGCGACATCATTGTCCACAGCGGGCTCCCTTCGTGCGGTTGCGCTTCACCAACGGCGGATATCTACCCCTCACAAATGCACAATCCACCTCTACGCGCGGGTAGTCACATCGGTTCCCGCCTCTCCGCAACCCCACCTCACCTGCGGGAACGGGGAGTTGTGACACCCGTGGCGCAGCGTTGCCCGGGGGAGAGCCGAACGCCCGGGAGAGCCAAGGGGCTTCGCGCACACGAAGTCCGGAATGCGGCCTTGCCGAGGATGCGCGGGATCGGGTCCTACGGGATGACGACGACGGGGCGCTGCGCGCGCCGCGCGAGCCGCCCCGCCACCGAGCCGAAGATCCGGCCGACCAGTCCGTGCGTGGACCCGACCACGATCGCGTCGGCGGAGTACTCCCGGCCGACCTCTTCCAGCTCGTGACAGATGTCCCCGCCCCTCTCGACGAGGATCCAGGGCACGTCGGACAGATAGTCCGCGCAGGCGAGTTCGAGACCGAGGACCTCGGTGCGGTGGTCCGGGACGTCCACGAAAACGGGAGGCTCACAACCCGCCCAGACCGTCGTCGGCAGCCGGTTGGCGACATGCACGATGATCAGGCCCGAGCCCGATCGCACGGCCATGCCGATGGCGTACGCGAGGGCCCGCTCGCTGGAGGTCGAGCCGTCGAAGCCGACGACAACTCCGTGCCGGAACGCCGGATCGCAAGGGTGGCGTGACTCTTCCGCCGCTTCCAGGCGCGCTGTCGGATCAGCGACCTGCTTGCGGTCCGCTGGTTCGGGAATCTCGTGACCGGCCATCGGTGTCTCGGCGAAGGATGTCCTCTTGGGAGGGGAACGACAGTTGGAGCAGCTCGGACCTGGCGGATCGTCCGGGAATCATCTTCCCAATCCCTTACCCACAAGGGTACGGCGACACTCCCCACCTGCCCAGGGCCCGCCTCCCCGCACGAGGGCGGGGCAATGCGACAGCCGCGGAACGGCTTCCCGGGAGCATGCCGGAGCCGGGCCCGTAACGCAATGCCCCCGTGTGATGACTCACAGCGTTCACCGTGTCACACTGCGGTGATCAGGACATACATCGTCGCCGGTCGTCCGGTTCCGTACCCTCGCCACGGCAAACCGGCGCGTGTTCGGACCGGGCCCGGGAGCGGTCGCAACCGAGGCTCGCACCGGCGCACGCCGCCGTTCCATGCGCCGGGGGCGTACGCCGGTCGACTCCCGGCCTCATCGCCCGCGCCTCCGAATTTTTTCGGCCAACTTCACGCAACCACACATGAGTTGCAGGAACGGTTCCCGAACCACCTCTTGAGCGGGACGGAACGGGGTGTCCCGGGCGTAACCACCCCATCGTCCGGGGTCGGGAGCGGGAGGCGCACTTCCCAGCGGCGCCGTCGAGTGCAACGCTTCGTGATCGAATGCTTTACGCCAAGTTGTCATGTCGACATAGCGGTGGGTGGTGAACTTGTCACGCCGACCTCATACGACGCAGTAGATTCGATCTTGGCCATTCACGGCGGGGGACTTGTGCAGGACCGAGGGGAAACGTGCAGGAGCGACCTAACCGAGGAGCCGCGACCACCGAGGGGGGCTTAGTGCCATGAGCCAGGACTCCACGACCGCACCGGAGGCCGCACGGAAGCTCTCCGGGCGTCGCCGCCGCGAGATCGTCGCAGTGCTGCTCTTCAGCGGCGGGCCCATCTTCGAAAGCTCCATCCCGCTTTCCGTGTTCGGCATCGACCGCCAGGACGCGGGGGTGCCCCGGTACCGCCTGCTGGTGTGCGCCGGCGAGGACGCACCGCTGCGCACCACGGGCGGGCTCGAACTGACCGCGCCGTACGGCCTCGACGCGCTGTCCCGGGCCGGCACCGTCGTCGTACCGGCGTGGCGGTCGATCACCGCGCCACCACCGGCCGGGTCCCTGGACGCCCTGCGCCGGGCGCACGAGGAGGGCGCGAGGATCGTCGGGCTGTGCACCGGGGCGTTCGTGCTCGCCGCGGCCGGACTGCTGGACGGGCGGCCCGCGACGACGCACTGGATGTACGCGCCGACGCTGGCCAAGCGATATCCGTCGGTCCACGTGGATCCGCGCGAGCTGTTCGTCGACGACGGCGACGTGCTGACCTCGGCCGGGACCGCGGCGGGCATCGACCTGTGCCTGCACATCGTGCGGACCGACCACGGGGCGGAGGCCGCGGGAGCGCTCGCCCGGCGGCTGGTCGTCCCCGCGCGGCGCAGCGGCGGTCAGGAGCGCTACCTCGACAGGTCTTTACCGGAGGAGATCGGCGCGGACCCGCTCGCCGAGGTCGTCGCGTGGGCGCTCGAGCATCTGCACGAGCAGTTCGACGTGGAGACCCTGGCGGCCCGCGCCTATATGAGCCGCCGCACCTTCGACCGGCGGTTCCGCTCCCTCACTGGGAGCGCTCCCCTGCAGTGGCTGATCACCCAGCGGGTACTGCAGGCCCAGCGGCTGCTGGAGACCTCGGACTACTCCGTGGACGAGGTCGCGGGCCGTTGCGGCTTCCGCTCACCCGTCGCGCTGCGCGGCCACTTCCGTCGCCAGCTCGGCTCCTCGCCGGCCGCCTACCGGGCGGCGTACCGGGCGCGCAGGCCGCAGAACGGCTCGCACGAGCGCCTGGAGATCGGGGAGCAGCGCGGACCGTCGGATCCGATGGCCGCGCCCGTACCGCTCCGACGGCACGGAGCGGGCGGAGGCTACGGCGGACCAGGGAGCGGGGCATACGAACCAGGCAAGCCGGAATCGGACGCCTACGCTCCGCGACTGGCCGGCCAAGGTGGGCACGGCGGGCGCATATCCGGGCGCCCGGCGGTCCCCGGTCAGCGTGACCGCCCCGTAGGGTGAGACACATGAACGATCGCATGGTGTGGATCGACTGCGAGATGACCGGCCTCTCGCTGTCGACTGACGCGCTCATCGAGGTGGCCGCCCTGGTCACCGACTCGGAGCTGAACGTGCTCGGCGAAGGGGTGGACATCGTGATCCGCCCGCCCGTCGAGGCGCTCGCGACCATGCCCGAGGTGGTGCGGCACATGCACACGGCCTCCGGGCTGCTCGACGAGCTCGACGGCGGCACGACGCTGGAGGACGCCGAGCAGCAGGTGCTGGCGTACGTACGCGAGCACGTACCGGAACGCGGCAAGGCCCCGCTGTGCGGAAACTCCGTCGGCACGGACCGCGGCTTCCTGGCGCGCGACATGCAGACGCTGGAGGACTACCTCCACTACCGGATCGTCGACGTCTCCTCCGTCAAGGAGCTGGCGCGGCGGTGGTACCCACGGGCGTACTTCAACAGCCCGGAGAAGAACGGCAACCACCGGGCTCTGGCGGACATCCGCGAGAGCATCGCCGAACTCCGCTACTACCGGGAGGCGATCTTCGTTCCGCAGCCGGGACCGGACTCCGACACGGCCAAGACGATCGCCGCGCGCCATGTCCTCCCGGCGGAACGGACCGGTGCCGTACGCGACCCGCAACCCGCGGACTAGGGCCACGCTCCCGGCCCGGACGACCCGCCGCAAAGCCGGGAGCGAGCACGCCATCGGACCCTGTACACTTTTTCTCGGCCGGTGCGGAAGCACCGGTCATGGTGGGTATAGCTCAGCTGGTAGAGCACCTGGTTGTGGTCCAGGATGTCGCGGGTTCGAGTCCCGTTACTCACCCTGAACGACCGAGACCGGACCTGCGATGGCAGGTCCGGTCTTCGTCGTTTCCGACTCCTCGGGAACAGCGTGGGCACACCACCTATGCCGATGCGGCGGCCGGGACAGCCTCTGTGCCCGGACGGCAGCCTCACCCCGCCGAGCGCCGGATCATCAGGGTGTTGTCGCGGCGCATGGCCGCGCTGCCGTCGGGGGCCGTCCGAGTGCGCTCGTACTCCTCGCTCCTCAGCACCTCCCAGTTTCCCTGCGCGAGGTCGAGCCCGTCGAGGACCTCCTGCGGCGTCGGGAAGTGGACCTCCGGGTGCGGGTCGTGCGTCCACGGCGGGAAGGAGGCATGCCCGACGACGAGGAGCACGCCGCCGGGAGCGACGGCCGCCGCCGCGTTCCGCAGGATCCGTTCGCGCGGCAGATCGCCGGGCGAGTGCAGGAAGTGCGCGCTGACGAGATCGAAGGACCCCTCGGGGAACGCCTCGGCCAGGTCGGCGCGCTGCCAGGCGATGCGGTCGGCGACGCCCTCGTCCGACGCGTGCGCGGCGGCCCGGTCGAGCGCGACCCGGGAGATGTCGGTCGCCGTGACCCGCCAGCCCTGCTGTGCGAGCCAGATCGCATCCGCGCCCTCACCGCAGCCCAGATCCAGTGCGCGGCCCGGCGGGAGCCCGCTGATCTCCCTGACCAGAGCGGTGTTGGGCTTCCCGCTCCAGATCCGGTCGCTGTCCGCGTAGTGGCCGTCCCAGAACTCCGCGCCCGAGGCGGTCCCGTCGGTCATCGGCGTCTCCTCCGTGGTGTGCATGCGGGGCAGGGCTCTGGGTGCGCGGGTCCGGCCCCTGGATGCGCGGGCGAAGCCGGGCGTCCCTGACGAGCCCCTGCGGTGAACGATGTGCCGGCCGGACGGCGACGCTCCCATCCTCCCGCCCTGACCCATTCGAGAGGTCCCTCCACGCGACCGCTTTCGAGAGGCGACACATTCGATACCGGTCGCGACTGATCCACCCCGTCCGCGGCCCGTATCACCACCGGGCCCCCGACGATCGTGGTGCGCCGCCACGAGCCCGGCGTGACACGGAGACGATCGACGGGGCGGCCGCGCCCCGCGCAAGAGCAGGAGGCACCCCATGGAGTCCTTTCCCCATCCCAGCCAGGGCGCCCTGGTCGCCCATTTGCTCATCGTGCGCGACCAGGACGCCTCCCGCGCCTTCTACAAGCGCGTCTTCGACGCCGAGGTGGTGAGGGAGAAGGACCCCGTGATGCTGCGGTTGTACGGGACCTGGCTGATCCTCAACACGGGCGGCGGGCCGACGCCGGACAAACCGGAGGTGGTGGCCGTTCCGCCGGAGAACCACCGGGAGTTCTCCAGCATTCTGAATGTGCGCGTGGCGGACATCGACACCGCCTACCGGACCTTCACCGAGCGGGGCGCGCGCTTCCTCACGCCGCCCGTCCAACGTCCGCAGGAGCGGCGTTGCTTCATGACCGACCCGGACGGCCATCTCATCGAGGTCGGCGAGTTCGAGCCGTCGTACCTGGCCGCCCACCGTCCGGAAGGCGACCGCTGAGGGGGTTGAAGAACGAAGCCTCAGGACGACTTACGGACCACCAGCTCCGTCGGCAGGACCAACTGCGGCCGACCGGGGCCGCGTTCGGTGATCTCCTCCAGCAGGACACGGGCCATCGCCCGGCCCATCTCCTCGATCGGCTGGCGCACGCTGGTCAGGGGCGGATCCATGTGGCGGGCGATCGGGGAGTCGTCGAAGCCGACGAGAGCGATGTCGTCCGGCACCCTGCGCCCGGCCTCGCGCAGCACTTGGCGGGCGCCCGCCGCCATCACGTCCGACGCCGCGAAGACCGCGTCCGGCCCCGGCTCCCGGTCCAGCAGCTCCCGCATGGCCCGCCGCCCGCCGCCCTCCGTGAAGTCGGCCGCCACCACCAGCGCGTCGTCCTCCGGCAGCCCCGCCGCGGCGAGCGCCGCGCGGTAGCCGTCGAGGCGGCACCGGGCCGCGTGCATGTCGTGCGGTCCCGCGATCGTGCCGATCCTGCGCCGGCCGCCCGCGAGCAGATGCTCCACGGCGGCACGGGCTCCCCCGGTGTTGTCCGAATCGACGTACGCGACGGGCTCCCCGGCCGTGCGGCGGCCACCGAGGACCGCGGGCATCTCGATCTCCTCCAGCAGATCGGGCAGCGGGTCGTCGGCGTGCACAGAGACGAGCAGTACGCCGTCCACACGGTGTCCGCTCAGGTACTGGGCGAGGCGCTGCCGCTCCTTGGGCGTACGGATGAGGATGAGCAGCAACTGCAGCTCGGTGTCGGCCAGTTCTGCGCCGACGCCCCGTATGACGTCGGAGAAGTACGGTTCGGCGAAGACGCGGGTCTCCGGCTCGGGGATGACGAGGGCGACCGCGTCGGCGCGGTTGCCCGCGAGCGCCCGTGCCGCCCGGTTCGGGGTGTAGCCGAGCTCTGCGACGGCCTCTTCGACGGCCGCGCGGGTCCGGGCGCTGACCCTGGGCGAACCATTGATCACCCGCGAGACGGTGCCGCGGCCGACCCCCGCCCGTGCGGCCACCTCCTCGAGGGTGGGCCTGCCGCCGGGGCGCCCGCCACCGCGTCGTCCGGTCCCCGCCATGTGCGCCTCCAGCCATGCGTCCCGTATCGGGTGCCGCCGTGTCATTGAACATCATTTCGACTGCCACGAGTTGCTCGTGTCCGCGGCCTTGACACCCCACCGGGGAGCCGTAACCCTTCAACACATCACGTCTGGGAGCGCTCCCAAGGTACCGGAGTCCTACATATCCCGTACGTTCCACGCCCGTGCCCGCAGCACCACTTCCCCTGTCGCAACCCCCTTGGCCGGGAGCGGTACGTCAGTGCAGAGGAGTACGCAATGCGCTCAAAGTCCCGCACACCACACCGGTCGGTGGCCCTCGCGGCCGTCGCCGCACTGGGCGCCGGCCTGCTCGCGGGCTGCGCCGACGACAGCGAGGAGTCCGGCACCGCGAGCCCGGTCGGCAAGGACGGCAAAGCCGGGACCACCGTCACGATCGGAGTCTTCGGCGTCTTCGGCTACAAGCAGGCCGGGCTCTACGACGAGTACGAGAAGTTGAACCCGGGCGTCACGATCAAGGAGACGTCGATCGAGCGGGTCGACCAGTACTATCCGCAGCTGCTGACCCACCTCGGCACCGGGAGCGGGCTGCAGGACATCCAGGCGGTCGAGGTCGGCAACATCGCGGAGGTCGCGCGACGCCACGCGGACAAGTTCGTGGACCTGGGCCGGGCCAAAGGCGTCGACAAGGACAGCTTCGTGCCGTGGAAGTGGGCCCAGGCCACCGCCGAGGACGGCAAGACCATCGGGCTCGGCACCGACATCGGCCCGATGGCCATCTGCTACCGCAAGGACCTGTTCAAGAAGGCCGGGCTGCCGACGGACCGCGACGAGGTCGGCAAGCTGTGGGCGGGCGACTGGCAGAAGTACGTGGACACCGGTGAGGACTACATGGCCCATGCCCCCAAAGGCACGGTCTTCGTCGACGCCGCAGGTGGCGTCTACAACGCCGCGATCAACAGCAACGCCGAGCGCTACTACGACAGCAGCGGGAAGCTCATCCACAAGAAGAGCCCCGCCGTGAAGGAAGCCTGGCGCCTGGCGATGGACGTCATCGAGGGGAAGATGACGGCCAAGCTCAAGCAGTTCGACAAGACCTGGGACCAGGCGTACGCCAACGGCCGCTTCGCCACCGTCTCCTGCCCACCCTGGATGCTCGGCTACATCAAGGAGAAGGCCGGGAAGGCGGCCAAGGACCGGTGGGACGTCGCGCCCGCGCCCAAGCCCGCGAACTGGGGCGGCTCGTTCCTCTCCGTGCCCGAAGCGGCGAAGCACAAGGACGAGGCCGTGAAGCTCGCCGCCTGGCTGACCGCCCCCGAGCAGCAGGCCAAACTCTTCGAGAAGCAGGCCAGCTTCCCCAGCTCACGGGCGGCCTACGACCTCCCGGAGGTGGCCGGTGCCAAGCACGCGTACTTCGACGACGCACCCATCGGCAAGATCTTCGCCGACGCCGCCGAAGGCATCCCGACGCTGGTCGTGGGCGAGAAGGACCAGGCCATCCAGACCGCCTTCACCGACATCGGCATCCTCCAGGTCGAACAGCAGGGCAAGTCGCCACGCCAGGGATGGAATGCGGCGATGAAGAACATCGACAACGCGCTGGACCAGTGACGCCCATGGCCGTCCAGCCGGACACGGTCGCGCCCCCCGTGGTGGAGGGGGGCGCGGCTTCCGGCGCGCGCAGGGCCGCGGAGCGGCGCAGCCGCCGCTACCGCCGGGACGTGCGGTGGAGCCCGTACGCCTTCGTCGCACCGTTCTTCCTCTTCTTCACCGCGTTCGGCCTCTTCCCGCTGCTCTACACCGGCTGGTCATCGCTCCACCGGGTCTCGCTGCACGACCCCACGCACATGGAGTGGGCCGGGCTGCACAACTACACCCGGCTCATGGAGGACGAGTTCTTCTGGAACGCGTTGCGGAACACCTTCACGATCGGGGTGATCTCCACCGTCCCGCAGCTGATGATGGCGCTGGGCATCGCGCACCTCCTCAACTACCGGCTGCGCGGCTCGATGTTCTTCCGGGTCGCGATGCTCACCCCGTACGCGACGTCGGTGGCCGCGGCGACCTTGGTGTTCGTACTGCTCTTCGGGCGCGACTACGGGATGGTCAACTGGGCGCTGGGACTGGCCGGGAGCGACACGATCGACTGGCAGAACGGCAACTGGAGCTCACAGATCGCGGTGTCATCGATCGTGATCTGGCGCTGGACGGGCTACAACGCGCTGATCTATCTGGCCGCCATGCAGGCCGTGCCGAGCGATCTCTACGAGTCGGCCGCGCTGGACGGGGCCTCCCGGTGGCAGCAGTTCATGCATGTGACGATCCCGTCGCTGCGGCCGACGATCCTCTTCACCATCGTCGTCTCCACGATCGGGGCCACCCAGCTCTTCGGGGAGCCGCTGCTCTTCGGCGGGGCGGGCGGGCAGAAGGGCGGCGCCGCGCACCAGTTCCAGACCCTGGGGCTCTACATGTACGAGCAGGGCTGGTTCAACTTCCACCTCGGCCGGGCCGCCGCCATCGCCTGGACGATGTTCCTGATCCTGCTGCTGGTCTTCCCGCTCTACTTCGCCGTGGTCCGGGCAGTGCGCAGGAACCGTGAGGAGGCGTGATGACGACGACGGTCGTCGCGGACGAGGCGCGAGGAGCGGACGGGAGGAAGGTGTCCGGCGCACCCGGAGGGCGGGATCGGAGCGGTCGCGTACGGAGGGCGGGTCGCGCCGGTACGGCCGGGCGGCAGCTCCACGGCGGCAGGATCACCTACGCCGTGCTGGTCGTCTTCACGGTCGGCTCGCTCTTCCCGCTGCTGTGGACTGCGGTCGCCGCCTCGCGCACCAACTCACGGCTGGCCCAGACGCCTCCGCCGTTCTGGTTCGGCGGCCGGCTCCTGCAGAACCTGGAGACCGCCTGGACCGACGCCAACATGGGCCTGGCGCTGCTCAATACGACGATCGTGGCCGGGACGATCACGATCGGCACGGTGCTGTTCTCGACCGTGGCCGGATTCGCCTTCGCCAAGCTCCGCTTCCGGCTCAGGAACGTACTGCTGATGCTCACGATCGCCACCATGATGGTGCCGCCGCAGCTCAGTGTGGTGCCGCTGTTCATGACCGTCGCCGAACTGGAGTGGACGAACCAGCTCCAGGCGGTGATCCTGCCGACGCTGGTCAGCGCGTTCGGGGTGTTCTTCATGCGGCAGTACCTGACCGAGGCGCTGCCGACCGAGCTGATCGAGGCCGCGCGCGTGGACGGCGCGAGCAGTCTGCGCATCGTGTGGCACGTGGTCTTCCCCGTCGCCCGGCCCGCGATGGCGGTACTGGCCATGCTGACCTTCGTCCAGGCGTGGAACGACTTCTTCTGGCCGATCATCGCGCTGACCCAGGACAACCCGACGGTGCAGGTCGCGCTGACGGGACTCGGCCGCGGCTACATCCCCGACCAGTCGGTGATCATGGCGGGGGCGCTGCTCGGCACCCTGCCCCTGCTGCTGGCGTTCACGGTCTTCGGCAAGCAGATCGTGGGAGGGATCATGAACGGCGCGATCAAGGGCTGACTCGCGTTTTCGGCGCCGCCGTCCCCTCCCCCCTTCCCCCCACCCACCCCCACCTCCCCCGCACCGAGCCACCCCCTGCCACCTCATCCCGCACTGCCGACCATGGGAGCGCTCACATGACCGCAAGCTTTCCGCCCGGCTTCCTCTGGGGCGCGGCGACCGCCGCGTACCAGATCGAGGGAGCAGCGCAGGAGGACGGCCGCACTCGCTCCATCTGGGACACCTTCAGCCACACCCCCGGCAAGGTGGCCGGGGGCGACACCGGTGACGTCGCCGTCGACCACTACCACCGCTACCGCGAGGACGTCCGTCTCATGGCGGAACTCGGGCTCGGCGCCTACCGCTTCTCCGTCTCCTGGCCACGAGTGCAGCCGACCGGCCGCGGCCCCGCCGTCCAGCGCGGGCTGGACTTCTACCGCGCGCTCGCCGACGAACTCCTGGCCCACGGCATCACACCGCTGCTCACCCTCTACCACTGGGACCTGCCGCAGGAACTGGAGGCTGCCGGCGGCTGGCCGGAGCGGGACACCGCCTACCGGTTCGCCGACTACGCACGCCTCGTCGCCGACGCGCTCGGCGACCGCGTCGAGATGTGGAGCACCCTCAACGAGCCCTGGTGCAGCGCCTTTCTCGGCTACGGCTCGGGCGTGCACGCCCCCGGCCGCACCGACCCCGTCGCCGCCCTGCGCTCGGCACACCACCTCAACCTCGCGCACGGACTCGGCGCCCAGGCACTGCGCGGGGCGCTGCCCGCCCGCGCCCGTGTGGCGGTCAGCCTCAATCCCGGTGCGGTACGGCCCCTGACCCCGTCCGCCGAGGACCGCGACGCAGCGCGACGGATCGACGCCCTCGCGACCCGTATCTTCACCGACCCCATGCTCCACGGGCAGTACCCGGCGGACCTCTTCGAGGACACCGCGCACATCACCGACTGGGACTTCGTCCGCGACTTCGACCTGACCATCATCAAGCACCCCCTGGACGCGCTGGGCATCAACTACTACACGCCGACAGTAGTATCAGCGGCCACTGACAGCGAGCCTCCGCGCAGGGACGGCCACGGTGCCAGCGAGCACTCCCCCTGGCCCGGTGCCGATCGGGTCGCCTTCCACCAGCCGCCCGGCGACCTCACCGCCATGGAGTGGTCCGTCGACCCGACCGGGCTGTACGACCTGCTCATGCGGTTCACCCGCGAAGTCCCGCGGCTGCCCCTTCTCATCACCGAGAACGGCGCCGCGTACGAGGACAAGCCCGACGCCGACGGCGTGGTCCAAGACCCGGAGCGGATCGCCTATCTCCACGCCCATCTGTCCGCCGCCCACCGCGCCATCGCCGACGGCGCCGACCTCCGCGGCTACTTCCTGTGGTCCTTCCTGGACAACTTCGAGTGGGCGTACGGTTACGAGAAGCGATTCGGCGCCGTCCACGTCGACTACGCGACCCAGGCCCGTACGCCGAAGTCCAGCGCCCGCTGGTACGCCGACGTGGCCCGCACGGGGGTGCTGCCTCCCGCCTAGGCCGCGGCATCGGCTCCAGCGGAGCACGCCCCGGCCGGAGGGGGTCTCCGGTCCGGGGCGCGCGTGGGGGGTGGCAGTGCGAAAGACGGAATCCGGGGCGGATGGGTTCAGTCGTTGTACGCACCAAGGGCCCGGGTGTACGCGAGCTCGTCCTCGAGGACCGAACTGCATGTCGCCCGGGCCGACTTCGCACGGCCTCCGGGGCACGGCTTGTCGCGCGTGGAGGACCACATCGAGAGCCACGCCAGGTCCTTGGACTCCGCGAACGCCACCAGTTCCTTGGCGTCGTCCAGCGTGAACGTCTCGGTCGTGACGTCGTTGAGCCCGATCATGGGGGTGACCGCGAGGGTCTTCCACGCCGCGGCGTCCGACAGCCCCAGCGCGCTCCGCAGCTGCTTCTGCGTGGAGGTGGCCGCCTGGATCGCGTAGAGGCCCATGTCGTCGCCGAAGGACGTCCCGTAGTCCATCGCCATGATGTTCACGGCGGAGATCCGCACGCCGTTCTTCCTGGCGTCGGTGAGCAGGTCGAGGGCCCTCGGGTTCAGCCCGGCCGGCATCACCGGCAGGGTGTACGACACCTGGAGGTCGGGATGGTCCTTCTGGAGCCGGGCGACGGCCCGCGCACGGCGGGTGTTAGCCGCCGTGTCGGTCAGCGCGTCCCGCTCGACATCGAAGTCGATCTTGGTGAGCCGGTAAGTGTCGATGATCCTGCCGTAGGCATCCGCGAGCCGGCTGACCGACCGGCAGGATCTGGCCAGTTCCGATCCACCCTGGCCGCCGAACGACACCCTCACGTCCCCGCCCTTCGCGCGCAGCGCCTCGATCCGGCCGGCCACGGCGTTGTCGGCCAGGGCGGACTTGCCGCCCCACTTCGGCGTGCACGCGGCACCGGGGCTGATGAAGGCGAGATTGAACTCCTTCACCCCGGTCTTCGTGGCCGTGTCGACCATGTCGTAGGGCGGGGAGAGCGTGCTGTCCACGTACGGGGCGAAGCGCGCTGATGCCGGGCGCGGGTCCTTCGTCCCGGTGGGCGAGGGTCCGGAGGGGCGCTCCCGGCCGGACGGCGGCGTGCGGGGCGTGGCGGACGGCCGGTGCGCATCCTTGTCGTCCGTGCCGGTCAGCAGGTGCACGCCCCCGCCCGCGACGACGGCGGCGGTGACGATCGCGCCGACCGCTACGGCCGCACGGCTCGTCCCGCGCGGGCGCGCCCTGCTCATGACGTTGTGGCTCCATTCCGCGTCCTTGGCTGCTGTACGAGCACGCTAACGCCCGTACGAACGGAACAGAGTCGGGACCGGTGGGGAGGTGAGACTTCTTACAGACCGAGGTGGGTCTTCTCACGGCCCGCCCGGCATTGCGCCGTCGTGCCCACCCGGGCTGGTTACGGTCGGCCTTCCTACCCGGGCTTGTTATGGCCGGCCTTCCTACCCGGGCTCGATATGTCCGGACTTCCTACCCGGGCTTGTTCCGGCCGGACTTGAGGTCCTCGGCCTTCCGCCCCCGCCTGCGCCGGACGACGCGGTGTCCCCGGCCGCCCGGGAGCACACCGCTCCGGCCGTCGAGCCCGAGCCGGACCCGTACCTCCGTACCGCCGAGCACCGAAGACCCGATCCGTACGTCACCGACGGTGGACTCGGCAACCCGGCGGACGATGTCGAGCCCGAGGCCGGTCGAGCCGGGGCCGCCGTCGCCCTGCCCGCGCCGCAGCGCCGCGTCCGGGTCCTCGATTCCGGGCCCGCGTCCGAGACGAGCACGATCACCGCGTCCTCACCGTTGTGCACATCCACCGAGAAGGGGGTGCCCTCGGGGGTGTGCCGGAAGACGTTGCCGAGCATCGCGTCGAGGACGGCGGCGAGTTCGGGGCGGGCCACGGGAACGCGCGCGGGCCGTTCGACCCGGCCGTCCGGACCCTCCGGCCCTCGTCCTCGGCGAGCGCGGACCAGAAGCCCATGCGCTCGCGGATCACCTCGGACGCGTCGCAGCCGGCACCGGAGCCCAATGGCCCCTGTGTCTGCGGCTTCTGCTCGCGAGCGGTGCGGATGATCCGGTCGACCTCGCCCTCGAGCCGGGCAACGGCGGTCCGGGTCTGCTCGGCCGCGGCGCTGTCGCCCAGGAGGCGGCGTTGAGCCGCAGCACGGTCAGCGGGGTGCGCAGCCTGTGGGAGAGGTCGGCGGCCAGCTCCCGCTCGTTGGCCAGCAGTTGGACCACCTGGTCGGCCATGGAATTGAAGGCGACGGCGGCGGCCCGGAGCTCGGCGGGGCCCCTCTCCGGGACGCGTGCGGCGAGCCGGCCCTCGCCCAAGTCGTGTGCGGCGCCTGCGAGTTCCTCCGCCGGCCGCACCATACGGATGCCCAGCCGGTCGGCGATGGCGACGGAGCCGACGATCAGGGCGAGGCCGACCGCGGCGAGGACGGCCCAGGCGGTGGCGACGCCGTTGGTGACCTCGCTGTCGGGCACGAACACCTCGACCACGGCGACCTGTCCTGAGCTGATGGCGGTGGGCCGGAGCAGTGCGTATCCACCGGGCACCGGCGAGATCGAGGCGCGGCCCATACGCGTCACGGTCGCGAGATCGGCGTCGCTGACACGCCGCTTGCCGATCTCCACGGCGGCCCCGTCCCCCGGCCCGGCGGGGCCGCGCGGCCCGGGCGAGTTCTTGCCGCCGCGCCTCTGCCCGTCGGCGGGGACGTGGACTGCCATACGGCCCTCCGCCCACAGTTCCGTACTGGCGACGGCGCGCTGCAGAGGTCTGCGGTCGGTGGTGATGGCCAGGGCCGGGCCGAGCGTCGCGGCCTGACGCTCGGCGTTGGAGAAGGCCCGGTCGCGTGCCATCTCCTTGACGACGAGTCCGAGCGGGACGGCGAAGGCCACCACGACCATGGCGGTGGGAGTGGATCCGGGTGAGTCTTCTGCACATGGAACGGCCACCCGCCGACCGTCCAGGTCGTGGACGAGTAGCCGGAACGCAGCCACGCCGGCGGCGGTCCCGTGGACGGGGCCGCCCGGCCGGATCCCGCAGGCGGGACGCTGGGTTGCGATCCCGTACGCGGGGCCGCTGGGTCGAGGTCGCGTACGCGGGGCCGCTGGGTCGAGGTCGCGTACGCCGGGCCGCTGGGTCTCGGTCCCTTATGCGGGGCCGCAGGGCCGGATCCCCTGCGCCGGGCCGCTGGATCAAGGTCCCCTACGCGGGGACGTACGGCCGAATCCCCTACGCGGGGACGCTGGGTTGCGGTCGCGTACGCCGGGCCGATGGGTCGAGCCCGTACGCGGGGACGCTGCGTTACGGTCCCGTACACCTGGCCGATGGGGCGAGGTCCCGTGCGCGGGGACGTGTACGCGGCGGGTCGCGTGACTCGGGGTTGCGTACGTGGGGCCGGGTCTCGCCCGGACGGATTCGTTCCGGGTATGTCGTGCACTCAGCGGGCGAGTCCGGGGCGTGCGATGCCGGTCACCCGAAGGCGTCGTCCGGTGGCGCGGGGGATGGCCGCGCCACCGCGTCGCGGACCGGCACCGCGCCGCCGGTGAAGTCGGACAGCGCCTTCCCGTGCTCCACCCGCCCCAGTTCGGGGTCCCCCGCGGCCCGGCGCATCAGGTCGGCGACCGGCAGCGCGGCGTCCGAGGCGAGCAGCACGGCGTTGCCGAACCGCCGCCCGCGCAGCACCGCCGGGTCGGCCACCGCGCACAGCTCGGGGAACAGCGTCCCCACGGTGGCGTTCTGGGCGCGCAGATGGGCCAGCGGGGGCCCGTCGGCGAGGTTCGCGGCGTAGAAGCCTCCCGGCCGCAGGGCCTGCGCACCTCGGCCGTGAACTCCGTGCTCGTCAGATGCGCGGGTGTACGGGCCCCGCCGAACACGTCCAGAATGATCAGGTCCGCCCAGCCGTCCGATACCTTGGCCAGCCCGGCGCGCGCGTCCCCATCCCTGACCCGGATCCGCCATCCGCTCTCCAGTGGCAGCTCTCGGCGTACGAACCGGACGAGCCGGGCGTCGAGTTCGACGACCTGCTGGGTGGAACGGGGCCGCGTCGACGCGATGTACCGCGCGAGGGTGAAAGCGCCGCCTCCCAGATGCAGGGCCTGAAGGGGCCGGCCGGGCGGCGCGGCCAGATCGGCGATGTGGCCCAGCCTGCGCTGGTACGCGAAGTCGAGGTACGCCGGGTCGTCGAGGTCCACGTGGGACTGCGGGGCACCGTCGATCAGCAGGGTGCGAGCGCGCGGCCGGTCGGGGTCGGGGACGAGCTCGGCGGCGCCACCGTCCACCTCCTCGCGGACCGTCTCGGCACCGCGCCGTCTGCCCTTTGCCATGCCTCCAGTATCGCGGCGGGCGTCCCAAGGGCTGTACGGACGTCCGGCATCGCGGTTCCGCAGGCCGGGGGCCGACAGAGCGACCGGCCGTGGGGGCCGACAGAGCGACCGGCTCAGTGAGGGGCACAGTGACCGGCCCAGGGACCGGCTCAGGGACCGGCTCAGGGACCGGCCCAGGGACCGGCTCAGCGACAGCCGTCGGCGGCTTCGATCAGGCGGGCGGCCTCGCCCAGGGCGGCCCGGAGCACCTCCGGGTCGGTGACGGAGTTGTCCCCGGCGGGCGGCACCAGCCAGCCGTCCCCCTCCGACTCCTCGGTGACCAGCGGCAGTCCGCGCCCGGAAGTCTGGGTACAGGCGCTGCCGGGCACGTCCCACGCGTCGGCCGTCCCGGGCGGCACGAGGAAGCCCAGGGTGTCGCCTCCGCCGTCGAGCAGCACGGGGCCCACGGCACCGGACTCGGCGGCGTCCGCGCCTCCGGGAGGCGCTCCGGGGCCCACGGCCCGCCGCAGGATGTCGACCGCCTCCAGGCCCTGACGCGCCGGGACGGTCACGAGATCGCATCCGTCCGCGGCGTCGGACGCCCGGCTGAAGTCCGGGCTGGGGTGATGCTGGGCAGTCGTCTGCGAACCACTGATGTCCACGCCGGCCTCCACCACGAGTAACCCCTCCTCCGAGAGGAGCGCCGCCGCTCCTCTCCAGGGTTCAACGCGGAGCGGCGTCAACGGCTACGGCGGCACGCCGCCGTAAAGGATGGCACTTCATGGCGGATCGTGGGTGAGATATCCGGTTTGTAGCCAAACCCTGGGTATTGGCGGTGTCACAACAGGTACGGTCTGCCTCGCCGGTTCGGGCGTTCCGGACGGTCCGGACCGTCCCGTCGCGCACGGACCGGCGGCCCAGAGATCCCGCCCCGTTCCGGGGCGGAGCACCGCCAGGGAGAGGGCTCGGCCATGGCCATGCCGTCTGCGTCTTCGTCACGGTCCTCGCGAGGCTCCGCCGCGCGCCCCGCGCCGCAGCGGAACACGGCCTTCCGGGAGCTGCGCGGCCCGCTGTCCCCGGGAGAGTTCGCCGCTGCCGTACGCCGTGCGGCACGCGACATCGGGGAGCAGGTCTCCTGCGACGCCCGCTACATCGGGCGCGTGGAGTCCGGGGAGATCCGGTGCCCCAACTACGCCTACGAGCGTGTGTTCCGGCACATGTTCCCGGACCGCACTCTCGCGGACATGGGCTTCGCCGCCCGCGAGGATGTGCGCGGGCGGGGGGCCCGCGCGTATGGCATGGTGCCCGCGGCTCGTAACGAACCACTTCCCCCTGTCACCACCCACGAGGAGAGCGACGTGCTGCGTCGCGCATTCATGACCGGCGGCCCGGCCGCCGCCCTGGCCGCCGGATCCCTGGGGCTGGGCCTCTCCCGCCCGCCCCGGCGCGCCGGGGAATCCGAGGCCGCCGAGGTCGAGGAGGCCGTACGCCGCATCCGCCTGCTCGACGACCGGCACGGCGCGGACGGACTCTACCGGCGGGCCGCCCAACCGCTGCGCACCGCCTACGCCCTGCTCGACGCGGGGACCCAACGCCAGTCCACCGCCGACCGGTTGCATGCCGGGGCCGGTGAACTCGCCATCTCCGTGGGCTGGCTGGCTCATGACTCGGGCCGCTTCGCCGACGCCCGCTCCCACTACGGCGAGGCGCTCGCGACGGCACGCATGGCGGGCGACGCGGCGCTCGAGGCACACGCCTTCTGCAACACGGCATTCCTGGCGCGCGACGCCGGACGGCCGCGCGAGGCCGTACGCGCCGCGCAGGCGGCGCAGCGCGCGGCGCGTCATCTGTCCTCGCCGCGCCTGATGTCGCTGCTCGCGCTGCGCGAGGCGGGCGGCTGGGCGGGGCTCGGTGACCGCGCGGCGTGCGAGGCGGCGCTGCTGCGGGCCCATGCGCTCTTCGGGCGGGGCCCTTCGGGCGACGACCCGGAGTGGATGTCCTTCTACGGCGAGGCCGAACTCGAAGGCCTGGAGGCACAGTGCTGGTCGACGCTCGGCGAGTGGGGGCGCGCGGCCGATCACGCGCGCCGCGCGGTGGCCCTGCAGGACTCCCATTTCGCGCGCAACATCGCGCTGTTCACTGCCGAGCTGGCGGGGAATCTCGCCCGGGACGGGGCGCCTGACGAGGCGGCGCACTCGGGACGGCGGGTGCTTCGGCTGCTCGAGCAGGTCCAGTCGTCCCGCATCCGCGCGATGCTGGACACCACGGCCGAGTTCCTCCGACGCCGCCATGCGGACTCCGCCGCAGTGGCCGACTTCCTGGCGTGTCACGCGGCAACGGCGCACGCCTGAAGTTCGGTGAACGGGGCGCGTTGCGGAAATCGCGCGCCACGGCGATGAGGTGCACAACCTCGGATGCCCGCGCACAACAACTCGTATGCGGTACCTGCCTCTTTCGGCAACGGCGCGCCGAGGGCGCCCGCGGCTCCCTCGGCGCGCTCCCGCCCCCGGCAGGGCGCCCGGGGCCACCCATCAGAGCGATGCGACCTGACCGGCGAGGTCGATGTGGCCGAGATCGTTCCAGCGCTCCAGCGCCGTCTCGCCGTATGCCCAGCCCAGGACCGAAAGCGACGTCGGGTCCAGCATGATGCGCGCCGCGAAGGACACGTGCCGGCCGAGCCAACGCGCCGCCAGCGCCCTCAGGATGTGCCCGTGCGCGAAGACCAGGACGTCACGGTCCGCCGAGCACGCCCATTCCACCACCGCGTCCGCCCGCCGCGCGAGGTCGTCGAGCGTCTCGCCCTCCGGTACGCCGTCCCGCCAGATGAACCACCCGGGCCGCTGCGCCTGGATCTGGGCCTGCGTGAGGCCCTCGTACGCGCCGTAGTCCCACTCCATCAGTACGTCCCACGGCTCGGCCCGGTCCCCGAACCCGGCCAGGTCGCAGGTCTCTGAGGCCCGGGAGAGCGGGCTCGTACGGATCTCCGCGTCCGGCAGGCCGTGGAACGGCGCCTTGTGGAGCCGCCCGCCGAGGAGTTCGGCGCCACGCCTGCCCTCGTCCAGCAGGGGGATGTCGGTGCGGCCGGTGTGCCTCCCGGACGCCGACCACTCCGTCTTTCCGTGCCGGACCAGCAGGATGCGCGGTGCCATGGGGACCTCTTCACTAGACGAGCGTGCGGTGCACCGACGCCTTTGAACCTTTTGCGGCGTCGATTTCCATCATCGCTCACCACCTCGCGAACAACCCGGCGGGCGATCTCCGCGTCTTCCTTCTCGCACACCCGCCAACGGGGGCCGAACAGCAGGCGAACGCGGTGCTGCGACGTCACCGGGGCGGTGTGTACCGGATCCGGCTTACACCGTACGGTTGACCGCGCGCCTGTTCGGCGCCTGAACACTTGGAGAGCGTCCGGATGCCCCGTACCGCGCCCGCACCCGTGCCCGCGCACAGCACCGGAGGATCACGCGGCATCCTTCCTCGCCGGTGGGCCGAGCTGTCGCTGATCGTCGCGGTCTACTGCGCGTACTCGGCGGGGCGTCTCCTGGCACGGGGCGACACCGCGCTGGCCGTCGACCACGGTCTGGCCATACTCCGTATCGAGAAGCTGATGCACCTCAACGCGGAGCATCCGCTGAACCGTCTCTTCACGGAGTACGCGTCCCTGGGCGTCCCCGCCGACTTCGCGTACGCAACGCTGCACTACCTCGTCACGCCGGCGATCCTCGTCTGGCTCTGGAAGCGCCGTGCGTCGCACTACCGAATAGCCCGCACCTGGCTGATGGTCTCGACCCTCATCGGCCTGGTCGGCTTCACCCTGCTCCCCACCTGCCCGCCACGGCTCCTCGCCGAGGGCTACGGCTTTGTGGACACCATGGCCCAGTACGGCTCGTACGGCTGGTGGGGAGGCGAGGCGAGCGCGCCGCGCGGCCTCGGCGGGTTCACCAACCAGTACGCGGCGATGCCGAGCCTCCATGTGGGGTGGGCCCTGTGGTGCGGGGTGATGCTCTGGCGCCACGGCAGGTCTGCGCTCGCCAGGACGGCCGGTGTCGCCTATCCCCTGATCACCGCCATCGTGGTGATGGGCACCGCGAACCACTACTTCCTCGACGCCGTCGCCGGCGCGGCGGTGATGGGGATCGGGCTGCTGCTGGCGCGACCGGCGCTGCGGCTCGGTGACATGGCCCGGGACCGGATCCGTCGGCGCGTTGCTTCCGGGGCCCGCCGCTCCTCCGGACCCGCCGGTTCCCCCGACTCCCCGGGTTCGTACGGCTCTTCGGCCGCCACCGGCCCTTCGAAAGCCACCGGCTCCCCCGCCGCGACCGGCTCCGCGGCCGACTCCAAGGCCACTGGATCGACCACCGGATCGACCACCGCACCGGCCGTCGCAGCAGCCGTCGCACCGGCCGCCGAGAGGGGAACCGCGACGATTGTCGGTGACGGATGCGAGACTTCGGCAGGTGAACGGATCCCTCGACAGCCGAGCCGCGGCGGCCGCCACCAGGACGCCGTCACCGCCGTCGGCGCTGCCACCGCAGGCCATGCCCCGGCCGGTGACGGCGCTCCGGCAGCGGCTCGCTGAGCTGCGCGGACCCACCGCGCCGCCGCACCCGCTGGACGCCCGCGCCCTCGCGGCACTCGCCGCCAACCCGGGATGCCGCCGCCGTGCGCTGCTCGACGGCGCGGGGGTGGACAAGGCGGCGCTCGCTCACGCGCTCGGCGCACCAACGAGCTTCGGCCAGTCCCAATTCGCCTTCGCCCGGGGGCATGCGTTCGAGGCGCGCGTCCGGGCGGACGACGGCGCCGAGTTGATCCGCCTGCTGTGCGCGAGCCTCGGCGACGGGGAGGAGTCGCCCGGGGAGGTGTCCGTCCCCGATCTGACGGCTGCGGGCCCCGAGGGCCGGACGGCCCGTACGCGCCTGGCCCTTGAGGAGGCGACCGGCGCGGGCCGCTGGGCGCTGCTGTTCCATCCCATGGTGGTGCTCGACGTGGCGGGCTCGCCCGCGTACCTGGAGCCCGACGCGGTGGCGGTGCACCCGGACGGTCGCTGGACGGTCGTGGAGGTCAAGTCGTTCCCGGTGGTGGACGGTTCGGCCGACGCGGCAAAGGTGGGCGCCGCCGCGCGGCAGGCCGCCGTCTACGTCCTGGCGTTGGAGGAGCTGGCCTCGGAGCTCGGCGTCGCGGGGCGCGGCGAGGACGGCAGCGGTCCCGTACACCACACCGTACTGTTGGTCTGCCCCAAGGACTTCTCCAACCTGCCCACGGCCGAGCCCGTGGACGTCCGCAGACAACGGGCCGTAACCCGACGGCAGTTGGAGCGGCTGACCCGGATCGAGGAGATCGCCGAGGCGCTGCCCGAGGGCACCACGTTCGACCTCCGCCTCGCCGACGACGGCAGGACTCCGACGCGGCCTGCCGAGGAGCTGACCGCTGCCGTGGAGGCGGTCGCGGCGGCGTACGCGCCGGAGTGCCTGGCCACCTGCGAGCTGGCGTTCCACTGCCGTGCCCGGGCGCGCGCGTCCGGTGCGGTGGAGGCGGTGGGCCGCTCGGCGCGCGGCGAACTCGGCGGCCTGAGGACCGTCGGGTCCGTCCTCGCGGCTGCCTTCGGCGAGGACGGCGAGGGCGGAGACGCGTACGCGGAGGACGACGACCCCACGGTCGCCGCCCTCCGCCGCGCCGCCGCTTTGCGGGCCGAGGCGCTGTCCGCCGCTGCCGGGCAGGGAGGCGCACCATGCCGCT
>NZ_JBFAYQ010000032.1:45953-91304 GCF_040681345.1 Streptomyces sp. NPDC051776
GCTGACGCCGGTCCGCCGCTGCCGGGCAGGGAGGCACACCATGCCGCTGACGCCGGTCCGCCGCTGCCGGGCAGGGAGGCACACCATGCCGCTGACGCCGGTCCGCCGCTGCCGGGCAGGGAGGCACACCATGCCGCTGACCCGACCGCTCGCACGGCGCCCGCACCCCGACCGGTCCGCCCATGTACGCCGTGGGGGACCGGAGTTCGCATGTCACTGATCACGACCCTGGCCCGGCTGGAGGCCGTTCGGGACGGTCGTGCCCGCCCCAAGGCGACCGTGCGGCACCGTCATCTGTCCGCCCGACCGCTGGCGTTCGTCCCCCTGACCACCGCGGGCGAGTCCGGCGCGCCGCTGGGCGCCCTGGTCGGCACGGACCGCGACGCTCCGCAGCTGCTGGTCGTGCCCCAGCCGCGCGACCGCGACCTGCGGTTCGCGTTCCTCTCCGACCTGGCGGACGCCGTGCTGCCCTACATCGAGGCGTACGCGGACGGCGTCGAGACCGAGGAGCGCAAGGAGACCGACCCGGAGACGGGCAAAAGGGTCCCGGTCGAGGTCGAGTTGTGCACGGACGCCCCGCAACTCCTCGTCCCCAGCGCCGCCACCGTGGAGTTCGTACGGCTCCTGGGCCGGTCGACGCGGTTCCGCCGCACCGCGGAGCAGGACCCGGACACCCCCTACCCGGCGCCGCCGCGCGTGCCACTGCTCGGCCGCTGGCTGACGCACTACGGCGAACGGTCGCGCGTTCCCGGGTCCTCGCTGCTGCTCTCGATGACCGGAGTGCTGTCGCGCCACTGGGCGACCGGCCAGAGCGACCTGGAGGACCAGCACCTGGGCGCGCTCCTGGCCTGGATCGAACCGGAGCAGGGCGAGTCGGGCGCGGAGGCGGCGTTGCGCGCGGAGCTGGAGCGCGGCCCCGACGGGCTGTTGCGGTGCCCGCCCGCAGGACCCGCCACCGACCCCGTGTTCGACAACAAGCTGCTCGCCCCAGCGACGGTCCGCTACGACGCGGCACGCGCCTCGGACGCACCGAAGGCGGTCGCCCGCGCCGAGGAGGAGATCCGCGAACTTCTCCTCTCCCAGCTACGGCCGACGTGGGATGCCTTGTGGCGCGGCGTCGACCTGCTGTGCGCCCTCCCCGAAGGCGGCCATGTCGCCGACCGGTGGAAGCGGGACCGCTGGTCCTACACCGGCCACCGCGACCGCGTACGGGCGGGTGAACCTCCGCAGCCCAAGCGGGACGACGCGGTCACCGCCGCGCAGAAGCTGGCGGCGCGCGAGACGGCCCAGGCGCTGCTCGACGCGCAGGAGGCTCTGGACGACCCGTTGGTGATGGCCGGACGGCGGATGGCGGGCGAGGCGTTCGCCGGTGAGGTGACCGATGTGGTGATGGCGTACAGCGAGACGAAGGTGCCACGGCCGCGCCCGCTCGTCACGATCCGCACCGGTGACCGGCCTCATCTGGCCGAGTCCGTGAAGGTCCATCGCGCGCTGGCGGACGGTAGGACCCAGACCGCCACGTTCGTGGGCCACGAGCCGGACGGCGGCCTGGTGGTGCGTCTGACGGGCGGAATGGGGCGCGGCAAGGCCCCCGAGCCGGGTTCGGTGCCGGAGCCGGGAGACCACGTGTGCTGGACGGTGTTCGAGCACGCGCCGCGCGGGGGCCCGGAGTTGCCCGATCCGGAGAGCACACCGTGGACGCACGGTGGCCCGCCTGCGGCCGCGACGGCCGACAGCCCCGACCCCGTCACCTCGGAGGACTACCTGTGACGAGCACGCCGCCCACGTCCGTGCCTTCCGCCCCGGACCGCGACCACGCCTCCGCCGGGGAGGCGCGGCGGTGACGAATGCCACAGACCGCTCGGTCGACCCGGCTGCCGCCGCTGCCCGCGCCACCGAGGAGATCCTGCACGACACGCTGCACGGCAGGCAGCGCGGCGTGGTCGTGGACTCGCCGCCCGGCGCGGGGAAGTCGACGCTCGTCGTGCGGGCGGCGAGGGAACTGGCCGCCGCCGGGCGCCCGTTGATGATCGTCGCGCAGACGAACGCCCAAGTGGACGACCTCGCCGACCGGCTGGCGACCGCCGAACCGGACCTCCCGGTGGGGAGGCTGCACAGCAGCGAGCCGCACCCGTACGACCCGGTTCTCGACGAACACCCCTCGGTCGTCACGTCCTCGAAGGCCGCCGAGCTGTCGGGGCTGGAGATCGTCATCTCCACCGCGGCCAAGTGGGCGCACACCAAGGGCATCGAGCCGTGGCCGCATGCGATCGTCGACGAGGCGTACCAGATGCGCTCCGACGCACTGCTCGCGGTGGCGAGTCTGTTCGAGCGGGCGCTGTTCGTGGGCGATCCGGGCCAGCTCGACCCGTTCAGCGTGGTGGGCGCCGAGCAGTGGGCGGGCCTGTCGTACGACCCGTCGGCCAGCGCCGTGACCACCCTGCTCGCCCACAACCCGGACCTGCCGCAGCACCGCCTGCCGGTCTCCTGGCGGCTGCCCGCCTCGGCAGCGCCGCTGGTCTCGGCCGCCTTCTATCCGTACACGCCGTTCCGCAGCGGCACGGACCACGGCGACCGGCGGCTGTCGTTCGGCGTCGCATCGGGCGGGTCGGCGGCGGACCTCGTGCTGGACGAGGCGGCCGAGTCGGGATGGGGCCTGCTGGAGCTCCCCGCCCGGCGCACCCCGCGCACGGACCCCGAGGCGGTACGGGCGGTGGCCACGGTGGTGCGGCGTCTGCTGGACCGCGGCGGGGCGGCGGTCAGCGAGCGCGCCGAGGAGCCCGTACCGCTGACCGCGGGCCGGATCGCGGTCGGCACCGCACACCGCGACCAGGCGACGGCCGTACGGGCCGCGCTCGGCGAACTGGGCGTCTCGGGCGTCGCGGTGGACACGGCGAACCGGCTCCAGGGACGGGAGTTCGATGTGACGGTCGTGCTGCATCCGCTCTCGGGACGGCCGGACGCCACGGCCTTCCATCTGGAGACCGGACGGCTGTGCGTGCTGGCCTCGCGCCACCGGCACGCGTGCATCGTGGTGTGCCGGGCCGGGGTGAGCGATCTGCTCGACGAGCACCCGTCCACGGACCCGGTGCAGCTCGGGGTGACGGTGAAGTTCCCGGACGGCTGGGAGGCGAACCACGCGGTGCTCTCGCACCTCGCCGAGCACCGGGTGCCGTGGCGGGGGCCGGGGTGACGGCATCGACGGGGGCAGGGACGGCCGTATCGAGGAACGGCCGTATCGAGGGATGGCCGTATCGAGGGCGAGCCGTATCGAGGGATGGCCGTACCGAGGAATGCCCGTATCGAGGGCGGGCCGTACCGAGGGGTGCCCGTATCGAGGGCGGGCCGTACCGAGGGGTGCCCGTATCGAGGGCGGGCCGTATCGAGGAATGCCGGCATCGAGGAATGCCCGCATCGAGGGATGCCGTATCGAGGGATGGCCGTCGGGGGGCCGCAGTGGCGGTCTCGACCATGCTGGCCAGCGGGCCGTGCGGGCCCGGGCCAGGGGCGTGGCCCGGGCCGCGGCACCCGACCGGACGCCCTCGTTCCGGTGGGGACTTGCCAGGCGCGGGACAATGAAGGCGGACCCGGGCCCGCAGGGCGAGGGCAGAGCAAGCGTGGCAGCGAACGAAGCGATCGGCGCCCCGGCCGGACCGGGCGGCGTCGGAGAACGTCGGAGGTAGGTCCATGTCGGAGCCGCGGCCGGCGCATCATCAGGCGGACGACCCGCAGCGGCGGCTGCGTCCTGCGGCGCTGATCTTCGAACCCCCGGAGTCCCTGGAGGACGAGGAGCACTTCTTCGACCTCGAGTCGATGGAGGATCCCGGGGAGCTGCTGGCCAGGGCCACGGAGCTGGCGGTGGCGTTCCAGGAGGCCGCGGACCGCGCGACGGAGTTCCAGGCCATTGCGGCAGCCCAGCTTGCCGACCCCAAGCGGTTCGACAGCATTTCCCCGGCGGTGATCGCGGAGCGCGCCGACTGGAGCGAGGACTACGCCCGGAAGATGATCGAGTTCGGCCGCGAACTGCTGGAGGGCGGCCCGGCGACCGAGTAGCCCGGCGGACAAGGCTCGTACGGGCCGGAAGCCGTCGCGTCCCGGGTGGCCGTCGCGTCCCGGGTGGGCATGCCCTGGGAGACGGGGTGAAGCGGCCGGGCCGCCTCCCGGATGGGACGCCTCCCTGGCAGGCCGGTCGGGGCCCGCCCCGTGAGGCCGCGCACAGTACGCCATCGGAGCCTGTCGTATCCGGGTTTCCGGTAAATCCGGAAACAGAGCGCGCCTTGCGCGTAGGTGTATATGCCATGAGCGATTGGCAGCGGAACCTCCGGCACGTCGGCACCGACCAGCGCCTCGATGTCTTCGCGGCGGTCCGCGGCGAGTCCAGGGGCCGGGCAGGGGACGGGGTCCACGACCGGGCACAGAGCCGCGACGGAGACGGGGTCCACGACCGGGCACAGAGCCGCGACGGGGACGGGGTCCACGACCGGGCACAGAGCCGCGACGGGGACGGGGTCCACGACCGGGTCCTGGGCCATCGTGTGGCCGGGATCCACGGCGAGGCCGGGGTCCGGTGCGGGGCCGCGACCCACGGCGGGGCCGGGGCCCATGACGAGGCCGGGACGCACGCCGGGAGCGGCGGGACCGCCGGTCCGGAGCCCGCTCCGGATGGCATGGCCGCCCGGGTCACCGCCGCCGGAGCCGAATGGCTCGCTTCGGCGAGTTCGTACCCCCGCAGCACGCTCGCGCTCTGGGCCACCCGGCCCACCGCCCCGGTGGTGTTGCCCTGCGGCTCCGTCTTCGATGTGATCAATGTGCCCGCGGTCTTCGGCCGCCGGATGCTGAGCCGGCTGTGGTCCGACGGCCGCGGCTCCGGGCCGGTGGCGGCTCACCGCGGCCGGATGCTGATGTTCGCCGCGCCGGGCACCGCTCATCGGCTCCCGGCCCTGCTCGGCTGGGTGGGCGATCCGCCGACGAAGCCGGGAGGCGAGTGGGGCGAGACGGTGCCGCCGCTGCTGTGCCACAGCACCGGCGACGCGGTGACCGTACCGCCGCTGAGTCCGCCCTCTTCCACCGAGACGGACGGCTCGCGCTGGCTTGTCGCGCCGGAGGTACGGCACCCGTGGCTGCCGGGCACCGAGGTGCTGCTTTGGGCCTGCGTCCAGGCCGGCCGAAGCGCGGTACTGGTGTCCGGCTGAGGCTCCCCCATCGGGACCGGAGACCCAGGTCAGGCCCGCGCGCGGGCGGGTTTCGGGCCGGGTTCGGACCCCTGCCGCGCCCGGCTCGTGCCCCTGTACTTATCGATTTTCTTTCCGCAGGATCCGGATGCTAGTGTCTTCCCCGTCGGGCGCCGCTAGCTCAGTTGGTTAGAGCAGCTGACTCTTAATCAGCGGGTCCGGGGTTCGAGTCCCTGGCGGCGCACACATACGGTCCTAACCGTTGACCTGGGCTTTCTCCTTCGCGAGAGAGCCCTTCGTCATGTTCTGCGGGAGCCCGCGGGACCGGTCTGCGCGGGACGGCCCGCCGACCGCCCCGGTCCTCACGGCAGGGTGGTCCGCACCGTCCAGCGGCCGGACTCATCGGTGCCGAGCACCTCGACCGCCACCCCGCTGGCGCGGTCGGTCAGCCGCTCCCCCACATGCAGTGGCGCGTCGGCCAGCGGCGGATAGACGGAGGCGGCCGGACAGGCCGAGGAGCCCGGGTGTCCGTCGAGGATTTCCACCGGACCGCCACCGGAGGCGATGGCGCTGCGCACCCGGTAGACGAGTACACCCTCGGTACAGGTCTCGCTGTCGTTGCCCTGCGCCTCGCGGGCCTCCACGGCGATCGCGGTCGAGCTGCCCGTACGGATCACGACCATGCGCTTGCCACCCTCGGCCGCGCCACGGCTCGACGGGGCGGCGAGCGGATCCAGGCTGTGCACATGCGTACCGCCGTGATCGACGCAGCCGATCTGGTCCCGGCTCAGCCACCCCAGCTTCCACTTGTGCCAGCCGATCGGTTCCGGCGCCAGCCCGAACTGGCTGCCCATGAGGTCCCAGTCGCCGACATACGTGTCCCAGTCACTCTTGCCGTCCCTGGGCCGGTGATAGAGATCGGGCAGATCGAATACATGCCCGGTCTCATGGGCGAGGACGTTCCGGTCGGGTGGATGCTCCTCGAAAACGGTGACGACCCGGCGCACATCGGTGCCGTCCGCGCGCAGCGGCTGGTCGAAGTTGACGACCTTGGTGGCGTCGGAGTCCACGCCGGGCGCATCGGGGTCGGCGACGAGATACACAACGTCGTAGCGGCGGAAGTCCACGTGGGGATCGGCGGCGGCGACGGCGTCGCGCAGATAGGCGGAGCGCCGGCCCGGATCCCAGTCGCGCTTTATCCCGTACGAGGTCGACGACCGCGGCATCCGCACCCAGGAGCGCATGGGGTCGGCGTGCAGGCGGAACCGGCCGTAGGAGGCGCGCTCGAAGAAGCGGGAGGTGTCGGGGAAGTAGTCGGCGGCCAGCTCGGCGGGTTCGACCTGGGGCTCCGAGTCCGGGAAGGACAGGAAGACCATGACGGCGTCGAGGCGCCGCACCGGGCGCGGATACGCGGCGTTCCAGGTGTCGGTGCCCTCGGAGTGGTGGTCGTCGGTGCGCTCCAGAGCGCAGGGCCCGGCGGGGCTGACGGCGGAGGCAGGACCCGCGACGAGCGACGTGGCGATGACCGCAGTCAGGGAGGTGAACGCGGCGGCGAGGCTGCGCAATCGCGACCGGTCCACTCGCCCGGGTGTCTGCGGACGCGGCACGTCGACCTCCCGGAACGGAATCGGGACACCTCATCCACCTTGCGGGGATTTGTCCACCGGTGCCCTGTTCCGCTGACCTGGTCGAGTGAGCTGCGCGAGCATGTTCATACATAACAGAAAGTCATCACCGGTCCGGGAGATGCAGAGCCGCTCAGAAGGCGCGCAGAAACGATCGTCCACTCGTCACCGCCGTACGGACCCACGGGCCCGTTACTGGAACGGCCGTTGCGCGAACCTCTATGATCGGCACATTTCCAGCGCGGATTCCTCCATGGGCGGCCGTTCGCCAACGGCCGGACCACAACTGCGAATCTGTACGTGACGAGTGCTCTGCGGGAGCGACCGGTGAGCGAATCCCCCGACGGACCGGGCCCTATGCCCCGCCGCATCCCGCCGACGGTCACCGACCGTAGTCAGGGACGGAGGCCCTCCGGTCCGGTCTCCACGGTGACCGGCAGCGGAGCCGCGACGGGGGCCAGCGGATCGGGGATCGGGACCGGCTCGGCGTTCTTGCCGGCGACCGGGACTGCGGCGGTGACCGGAGCGGGGGTCGGCGTGGTTGCGATGGGGGCGACCGGTGCCAGAGCCGGCCTGGCGGCCGGGATTGCCGACGGCGGCGGCACCGGAGCCGGATGCGCGACGGGTACCGCCCGGACGACGGGAACCATGGCCGCCTTCCTTACCGGGATGACGCGCGAGGCCGGGCCAGGGACAAGCACCGGCACGAGCGCCGCAACGGGTGCCGGTACGGGATTCGTGGCCCGGAGCGGCATCGCCCGCGGATACGGGACCGGGGCGATGGTGGGTGCCGGTACGGACCCGGGGCGAGGGACGTACCCGGGGCGAGGGGCGAACCCCGGGCGAGGAGCGATCGTCGGGAGAGGGGCGACCGGAGCCCGCCGAAGTGCCGCGATCCGTGACGCCGGACCGCGCGACCCACGTGCCCACGACATCCAGGCCGCCTTCAACGCCGCCCGGCTCGCGATGGCCGTGGTCGGCCGTGACGGCCGGGTGATCGCAGCCAACCGCGCGCTCGCGGCTCTTCTCGGCACCGACCCCGCCCGTCTCGCCGACGAGGCCGCCTCGGACCTCGTCGACCTGGGCCACGACTCCCGCGTCTGGACCGCCTACGGCGAGGTCCTGCGCGGTCGCGCCGAACCGCTGCACTGCACCCGGCCACTCAAGGGACCGGACGGCCAGTCGCTGTGGACCGAGGTCACCGTCGCTTCCCTCCCCGACCGCGGCAGGGCCCTACTGTCGGTGGCCGACATCACCGACCGGCGCGACCTTCAGGCGAGGCTGCGCCATCTGCAGATGCACGACCCGGTGACCCGGCTGCCCAACCGGGCCCTCTTCTTCGAGCGGCTGGCGGCGGCCCTGGGCCCCGAGGCGCATGCCCGCGGCGGTACCGGCCGGATCGGTCTCTGCTATCTGGACCTCGACGGCTTCAAGGCGATCAACGACACGCTGGGGCACCGGGTCGGCGACGAGTTGCTGAGGGCGGTGGCCCAGCGGCTCGTCCAGTGCGCGGACCAGGCCGGGTACGGCAGGCGCGGGGGCCACCTGGTCGCACGGCTCGGCGGCGACGAGTTCGCCGTGCTCGTCGAGGACTCCACCGGCACGGAACAGGTGTCGGCGCTCGCGGGTTCCGTCCTGACCACGCTGCAGCAGCCGTTCGACCTGGCCGGTCAGCGGCTGTCGGTGTCGGCCAGCATCGGCGTGGTGGAACGGGTGGTCGCAGGAACGAGTGCGACCGCGCTGATGCAGGCCGCGGACACCACGCTGTACTGGGCGAAGTCCGACGGGAAGGCCCGCTGGACGCTCTTCGACCCCGAGCGCAACGCCCACATGATGACGCGCCAGGCCTTGTCCAGCATGCTGCGGCCGGCCGTGGAGCGGGGGGAGTTCACGCTCGAATACCAGCCACTGGTCGGGCTCGGCGACGGGGCGGTTCGGGGTGTCGAGGCACTGGTCCGGTGGCGGCACCCGCAGTTCGGCACGCTGGCGCCGAATCGGTTCATCGGTCTGGCGGAGGAGGATGGCTCGATCGTCGAACTCGGCCGGTGGGTCCTGGAGACGGCCTGCCGCCAGGCGCGGCGCTGGCAGCTCGAGCACGCGGACGCGCCACCGGTCTTCGTCAGCGTCAACGTGGCCGTACGGCAGGTGTGGGACTCGGACCTCGTCGCGGACGTCGCCGGGATCCTGGAGGAGACCGGGCTGCCGCCGGAGCTCTTGCAACTCGAATTGACCGAATCGGCTGTCATGGGCTCCGCGGGGCGACCCCTGCAGGCCCTCCAGGCACTGAGCGACATGGGTGTCTCGATCGCGATCGACGACTTCGGGACCGGCTACTCGAATCTCGCCTACCTCAGCCGGCTACCGGTGTCCGTACTGAAACTCGACGGCTCCTTCGTTCGCGGCTTCCAGGACGAGGCGCACCCCAACCCGGCGGACGAGACGATCGTCGAAGCGATGGTGCAGCTCGCGCACCGGCTCGGTCTCACCGTGATCGCGGAGTGCGTGGAAAGCGCCGACCAGGCCGAACGCCTGCGGCGCATCGGCTGCGACACCGGCCAGGGCTGGTTCTACTCCCGGCCGGTGCCGCCGGAGTGCATTCCGGCGCTGCTCGGCGGGGCGTGAGTCCGGCCGGGCGGCACCGAACCCTCAGCCCACCGACGAGTCCGGCAACCCGTAGGCCCCGGCTATCAGCTCGTACGAGCGGAGACGGGCCGCCGGGGTGTGCACATTCGTCGTGATCATGAGCTCGTCGGCACCGGTGCGCTTGGCCAGGGCGTCCAGGCCGTAGCGCACCTCCTCCGCCGCGCCGTGGACGACGTTGGCCAGCCAGCCGTCGGCGAACTCCCGCTCCAGCGGGCTCCATTCGTAGGCCTCGGCTTCCTCCGGCGACGGGATCAGCCCCGGGCGCCCGGTCCTCAGCCGCACCATCGACAGGGCACCCGTCAGCGCCTGACGCCGGGCCTCCCTCTCGTCGTCCGCGGCGAGCACGGAGACACCGATGAGTGCATACGGTTCGCTGAGCACCTCCGAGGCCCGGAACGACTCGCGGTACAGGTCGAGGGCCGGAAGCGTGTTGGCAGCGGAGAAGTGGTGGGCGAAGGCGAAGGGCAGGCCGAGCCGACCGGCGAGCTGTGCGCTGAAGCCGCTGGAGCCGAGCAGCCACACCGGCGGCCGCGCGGGCGACTGCACCCCGCCGGGAGCCGTTGCCTGAACGGGCCCAGGCACGGCGTGGATGCGGCGGTAGGGGTGCCCGTCCGGGAAGTCGTCGTCCAGGAACCGGATCAACTCGGCGAGCTGCTGCGGAAACTCATCGGCCCCCTCTCCCCACGCCTCTCCGACCTCGGCCCCGCGCCGGTCCGCGCGGCGAAGCGCGGCCGCCGTGGCCCCGTCCGTGCCGGGGGCCCGGCCCAGCCCGAGGTCGATCCGGCCGGGAGCCAAGGCCTCCAGCGTCCCGAACTGCTCGGCGATCACCAGCGGAGCGTGGTTGGGCAGCATGACTCCGCCGGAGCCCAGCCGGATGCGGTCGGTGTGGGCGGCGAGGTGGGCGAGGATCACGGCCGGAGATGAACTGGCGACACCGGGCATGGAGTGGTGCTCGGCGACCCAGAAGCGGTGGAAGCCGAACAGCTCCGCGGCCCGGGCCAGCTCGACGCTGGTCCGCAGCGCGTCGGTGGCCGTCAGTCCGGTGCCGACAGTCGCCAGGTCGAGTACGGACAGCGGAACCGGGGCGGTGCCGGGGGCCGTGCCTCGGATGGTTGCATGCGGTATGCCCATGCTGCCTGCCCTCTCTGGTCGTTCTGCTGACACCCACCGACAACCGGAGAGCGACTCCGGTTCATTCCCGGGAGTCGTGTGACATGGCTCCGCCGGTCCGGCTCACGCCTCGACTCCTCTGTTCATCCGGGCCCTCCTCCCCGTCCCCCTGGGCACTGCCCCCGTTCGCGTCCGATGCGCTGCCGCCCACACCATTCGCCGGCCCCGCTCCTTCCCTCCCCGGCGGTCAGCCGACGCAGCCACGCGCGGCAGCCCGACGCAGCAGGGTCTCGACCGCCCGACCACTCGGCCCGTCATTCGCCCAAACGCCCGGCCCCTCGTACCGCCCGACCACTCGGCACCTCACCGCCCAACCGTCCGATCGCTCGCCGATGACGGCTCCGGTAGGACACCTGCGGCTTTCGCCCGGCCCAGCCCGGTGCGGGCCTGGCCCAGCCCGGTGCGGGTGAGTGACACCGGGCAGGGCAGGGGATGGTCGCGGCGGTCAGCCCTTGGTGAAGAGCGTGCCGAGGTTCGGGCGGGAGACCGTGCGGTCCAGGAGGCGGAGTCCCTCCCAGACCGTGACCTGGTTGGCGGTCAGCACCGGCTTGCCGAGCTGCGCCTCGAGGTCGACCAGATAGGCAGCGGTGTGCAGGGCCGTGTCCGGGAGCAGAACGACCTGAGCGTCGGGGTGGTCACCCGCGCGGGCAAGCTCCAGCACCTCTTCCTGTCCCCAGGTGCCGACCTCGGCCGCGGTGATGATGCCGCTGCCGCGCATCGCGACCACCTCCGCACCCGCGGCCTTGAGGAAGGCCGTGAAGTGCTCGGCAACGTCCTCCGGATAGGTGGCTGCGATCGCGACCCGTTCGGCCCCCAGCGCCTGGATGGCGTGGGCGAAGGCGAAGGACGTGCTCGAGGCGGGGAGCGCGGCCGTCTCCGACAGCTCGCGCACCTGCTCACGTGCACCCTCCCAGCCGAAGACGAAGCTCGCGCTCGTGCACGCCCAGACCACGGCCTGCGCACCGCGCGACTTCAGCTCCTGGACCCCCGCCGCGAGCCGGGCCGCCGATCCCATCTCGAGGAGAGCGTCGACGCGGTGGGCGTCCTCCCCGATATCCGTGTGGATCAGAGGCAGCCGGACGCCGGCGGCCAGCATCTCCTCGATCCGCGGATAGTCGTCCTCCGCGGAATATCCGGGGTACAGGAATCCCACGGCGGGCCCTGTCGTCGCGTGCGTCATCTCCACCTCCGCGTCGTGCGTGTGTCTGTGATCCGTGTCTGCGAACTGTGTCTGCGAACCGTGTCCGGGTCTGTATCTGTTCATGGTGCGGTCTCTGTCCGACGCTCACCGCGGCGGCACCCCCGCCCCGTCGCGCTGCCCAACTGCTTTCAATACACCGGTCGAGGTCGCGAGGTTCCACCTCCGGCCTCCCCTGACCGAGTGAACCCGACCGTGTCGTCGGCCCTGCCGCCCCGGCCGCCCGCTCCGCGGCTCCCGCGGCTCCCGCAGCTCCCGCGGCTCCCGCGGTCCCGCCGCGCCCGTAAGCCCGTACGCTCGCGGGCACCGGACAGAGGCAGCCACCACCCCGAGCACCCGGCGCCGCACGTTCGTAACGCCTGGCTCGTGGCCCGTGCCCGTGCACCCCAGCGCCATGTGGTGCACGTCACGCGCGCCGACGCGCGCTTCGCGAACCGCCAGGCCGCCTGCCCGTCGACGGCTCCGCCCCGACGACCCGGCCACCCACCCGTCGCCCCGGCCACCCACCCGTCGCCCCGGCCACCCACCCGAGGATCCGGCCACCTGCCCGTCGCCCCGGCCGCCTGCCCGGCCGCCCTGTCGGCCCTGCGCCCTCAGCCCTGCGCCCTTTCGGCACTGCCGGCCCGTCAGGTCGGCGGGATCCCACCGGGCTCGTCCGGGAAGGGATACGGCGGCGGTTCGAGGCCGTCCACCGCCTCCGGTTCCGGAATTCCCGGCGACCCGGCGAAGGCCGCCTCGGGCTCGGGAGGTGCGGGTTCCGGCGGCGGAACGTGCGGCTCCGGAGCCAGCTCCACGGGCGGCGGCGGCGAGGACATCGCCGCGGGCCCGCGCCTGGCCACCGGATCGAGCAGCGCCTGGTACGGGCCGACCGCCCGCTCGCCGATCCGGCGCAGCGCAGCCCATATCGTCACCTGGTTGGCCGAGAGCACCGGCATGCGCAGCTCCGCCTCGAGCTGCGGGATCACGTCGTACGTCGGCAGGTTGGTGCAGCTGATGAACAGAGCGTCCGCCGCGCCGACGACCGCCTGCCGCGCCATGTCGACCACGTCCCGGTACGGCACCTTCCAGATGTGGCGGGTCAGCCCGAGGTAGGCCCGGCCGGTGACGGTGACGCCGCCTTCGGCGAGGTAGTCCTCGAGCGAGGTCGTCACGGACCTCGTATACGGCGTGACCAGGGCGATGCGCCGCGCGCCGATCTCGTGCAGCGCGTCGAGCAGAGCGCCCGAGGTGGTCAGCGCCGGCATCTCCCCGGCCTGTTCCATCGCGGCACACATGCCGCGCTCTCCGGCCACACCCGCGACGAAGCTGCCCGACGTGCAGGCATACGCGACGACCTCCGGCGCGACCGCGCCGAGGGCCCGCACCGCCTCCCGCAGGGTCTCGTGCTCACTGACGAGCCGGGCGAGGTCAAGGCTGACCTCGACCGGTACAAAAGGAGTTCGCGTCAGGTGGAGCGACACGTCGTCCGGAACCCAGCGCCACAGTTCACGGTCGAGCGCGAAGTCGAATGGTGCGACGACGCCCACACCGCGCTGTGGGTGTGGGCCGCCCAGAAAGGAGACGTCCATTTCAAGCCCCAATACGACGGAGGCTGGGCCGATGGCCGCAGAAAACGGCAGATCAAGAGAGCCGGTGCACGCCGGGACGTCGGGACAGGGATGTGGGACAGAAGCCCGTGTTGACGAAGGTAGTTTCCGCTCCCTAGCGTGGTCAATCCTCGCATCTAAGGCCGTTCACCGCTCTCTCTTCGAGAGAGGGAATCCGATCTACGTTTCGAAACGGTGTCCCGCCCATGTCCGAACAGGTCCTTCTCGTTTTCGGCACCGACCCGACGCCCAAGCTGGACCGCGTCGCCGGCCGCGCCCGCGTCGTTTTCGCTGATGAGCAGAGTCTTCCCGACCTGCTGCCGACCGCCGACGCGCTGCTCGTCTGGGACTTCACCTCCGACGCCGTGCGCAACGCTTGGCCGGGCGAGGGCCCGCGCCCGCGCTGGGTCCATACGGCGAGTGCCGGCGTCGACCGCCTCCTCTGCCCCGAGCTGACCGAGTCCGAGACGGTCCTCACCAATGCCCGGGGAGTCTTCGAGCAACCGATCGCCGAGTACGTGGCCGGGCTGGTCATTGCTATGGCCAAAGATTTCAGCGGTACTTGGGAGCTGCAGCGGCAGCGGCGCTGGAAACACCGGGAGACGATGCGGCTGGCCGGCACGAGAGCCGTGGTCGTCGGATCGGGGCCGATCGGGCGGGCCATCGCCCGGACCCTCGCGGCGCTCGGAGTCGAGGCGCGGCTCGTCGGCCGTACGGAGCGCAGCGATGATCCGGAGTTCGGGAGGGTGCACGGCAGCGCTGCGCTGTCCGGGTTGCTGCCGTCGGCCGACTGGGTGGTCTGCGCGGCGCCCCTCACAGAAGACACAAAGGGCATGTTCGACGCATCCGCCTTCGCCCGGATGAGGCCGTCTGCGCGGTTCATCAATGTGGGCCGCGGCCCGCTCGTGGTGGAGAAGGATCTTGTCGACGCGGTCCTGCGGCGGACGATCGGCGGCGCCGCTCTCGACGTGTTCGAGAGCGAACCTCTGGCAGCGGACGACCGGATCTGGGACGTGCCGGGGCTGTTCGTGTCCCCGCACATGAGCGGGGACACGGTGGGCTGGAGGGATGCCCTGTCCGAGCAGTTCCTGGACAACTTCGATCGCTGGGTGGCGGGGGAGCCGCTGCTCAATGTCGTGGACAAGAAGCTGGGTTACGTCCCGGTGACCTGACGCGGATCGGGGCCACGGGGTCCTGGCCCGCCGGACCGACCCGAGCCCCAGCCACACGCACGCGCACGCGCACGCGATCCGGCCTCGTCCCGACCCCCTCCGCACCCGGATCCGAACCCAATCCGAACACTCCTAAAACAGATCCAAACCGGACCCGAACAGGAGCCGAACCAAACCCGAACCAGACCCGAACGGGATCCGGCCGCGCTCCGCCTTCGGCTCCCGACCCCGCCGCGGGCCTCCCGCCCCGGCCTCCCGGCGCCCGGGCCCTCGCGGTACGGGAGCCCCGGCCCCCGCGGCTCCCGTCGCAGGCCCGCCGCACGCCCGCACCACCCACCGGCCCCGCCGGTGCCCACCCATGGAGGGTCGATGACCGATCTCGCCGATCTCACCGCAACCGAGCTTCTGGCCGGGTACGCCTCCGGAGCCTTCTCCCCGGTGGAAGCCACCCGCTCCGCCCTCGCGCGGATCGAGCGGACGGAACCGGCCGTCAACGCCTTCGTACGGGTCGACGCCGAGGACGCGCTCGCCCGGGCCGCCGAGTCGGAGGAGCGGTGGCGCCGCGGCGAGCCGGGTGGACTGGTGGACGGCGTACCGGTGTCGGTGAAGGACATCCTGCTGCAGCGCGGCGGTCCGACCTTCCGCGGCTCCCGCACCGTCCGCGCGGAGGGCCGGGCCTGGGACGAGGACTCGCCCTCGGTCGCCCGGCTGCGCGAGAACGGCGCGGTCTTCCTGGGCAAGACGACGACGCCGGAGTTCGGGTGGAAGGGCGTGACGGACAGCCCGCGGGACGGGGTGACCGGCAACCCGTACGACCCGCAGCGCACGGCGGGCGGCTCCAGCGGCGGGAGCGCCGCGGCCGTCGCGCTCGGCGAGGGGCCGCTGAGCCTGGGGACGGACGGCGGCGGCTCGGTCCGCATCCCCGCGTCCTTCTGCGGGGTCTTCGCGCTCAAGCCCACTTATGGAAGGGTGCCGCTCTACCCGGCGAGCCCGTTCGGCACGCTGGCGCACGTCGGCCCGATGACCCGCGACGCGCTCGACGCGGCGCTGCTCATGGATGTGATCTCGGGGCCGGACCACCGGGACTGGTCGCAGCTCGACGCGGTGACGGCGAGCTTCCGCGACGGCATCGACGGCGGCGTCGAGGGACTGCGCATCGCGTACTCGCCGTCCTTCGGAGGTCGCGTCCCGGTGGATCCTCAGGTCGCAGAATCCGTGGGGCGCGCGGTGGAGCGGCTGGCCGAGCTGGGCGCCCGCGTGGAGGAGGCGGACCCGGACTTCGAGGATCCCGTGGAGGCGTTCCACACGCTGTGGTTCAGCGGCGCGGCCCGGGTGGTGGAGCACCTGACCCCGGATCAGCTGGAGCTGCTCGACCCCGGGCTCCAGGAGATCGTGGCCCAGGGCGGTCAGTACAGCGCGCTGGACTACCTGGCGGCGGTGGACGTACGGATGGCACTCGGCCAGCGGATGGGCCGCTTCCACAACGACTACGACCTGCTGGTGACCCCGACGTTGCCGATCACCGCATTCGAGGCGGGGGCGGAGGTTCCGAAGGGTTCCGGCCATCATCGGTGGACGGGCTGGACGCCCTACACGTATCCGTTCAACCTGACGCAGCAGCCCGCCGCGAGCGTGCCATGCGGTACGGATCGCGACGGGCTGCCGATCGGTGTGCAGCTGGTGGGCGCGCGCCACTCGGACACGCTGGTCCTGCGCGCGGCGCACGCGCTCTACACCAGTGGGGCGGCCGACATCAGCCCGCCCGGCGGAAGTTGAGCGTCTCGCCCAGCGCTCCCGCGCGCCACAGGTCCTGGCAGGCGTCGGCCATGCGGTCCAGGCCTTCGACGATCGTGCCCCAGACGATGCCCGGGACCCAGCCCGCATCACCGTTGATCAGCAGGTTGTTCCGCTCGTAGAAGAGCGCGAGGTCGACGACCTGAGCGCGGCCCTGATGTTTTGCGTCGACCTCGTAGCCGTACGACTTCGTGCCCAACTGGGTGTCGGTGAAGGTGAAATAGCACAGGTCGCCCGGAATCGGAGTGATGGTGGGGTTCTCCAGGGGTGGTTCCTCCGGTGCGAAAGGTGGCAGGAGGGCATAGATCTCGTTCCGCGCATACTTCGCGTGGTAGACGTCGCCGCCCAGCGGCAGCGCGTTCCACACCGCCTCACACGTGATGGGCGCGCGGTCGTCGAGGAGCTTTGCCATACAGGTGACACCGCGCTTGTCGAGCGAGACTTCGATGAAGCGGTCGGCCATCGTGGGTCCTCTCGGTCGGATACGGGATCAATTGTGGCCCAACGGTCAATAGCTGCGCTCGCATCGAGGGCTGAAAACAGCCTGCATGAATCGCGCCGTCTCGGGTAGCCGCGCGGCCATGGCTCCACCACAGGGGAACGACATGATCGGTAGAAGTGTCGGCCGCCGCTCCGTGCTCGCGGGAATGGCTGCCATCGGCGCTGCGGCCGCGGTCGGCTGCAGCCGGGTTTCCACCGCGGACACAACGGAGGGCGGGAATCTGCTGGAGCGCCTGCGCGCTCAGGGCACGGTCCGGCTGGGGATCGCGGGCGAGATCCCCTTCGGCTACATCAGCAAGAAGGCTGAGATCACCGGGGAGGCTCCTGAGCTCGCCAAAGTCATCTTCAAACGTCTGGGAGTACCGAACGTCCAGGCCGTCCCGACAGAATTCGGTTCACTGATTCCGGGCCTCAATTCACAGCAGTTCGATGTGATCGCCGCGGGAATGTTCGTCAATCCGGAACGCTGCGCACAGGTCCTCTTCGCGGATCCGGACTACGAGGTGCTCGACGCGTTCATCGTCCGCAAGGGGAACCCGAAGAACATCCACAACTACGCCGACATCAAGAAGTCGGGCGCCAAACTGGCCAGCGGCACCGCGTACGCCGAGATCGACTACGCGGTCGACGCCGGAATCGCGAGAGGCGAAATCCAGATCTATCCGGACCAATTGGCGGGCCTGCTCGCCGTCGCACAGGGCCGGGCCGACGCATTTGCGGGCACCAGCCTCACCGTCCGAAATGTGATCAATCAGACGAAGAATCCCAAGGTGGAGGGAACCAAGCCCTTCCTGCCGGAACTGGATGGAAAGCCCGCGTACGGCGCGGGCGCCTTCGCGTTCCGCCGCGGCGAGACAAAACTCCGGGACGCCTTCAATGCCGAGCTGCACAAGATGAAGAAGAACGGCGACGTCAAGCGCATCCTCAAGCCTTTCGGATTCACCGACACGGAGATGACGGAACTGACCGCAGAGGAGCTGTGCAAGAAATGACAGCACAACTCTGGGAACTCATTTTCAAGGGGATCTGGGTCACGGTCCAGCTCACCGTCTACAGCGCGGCGCTCGGCCTGGTCGTCGCCTTCGCGGTCGGCATCGCCCGCACCTCACGCTTCTGGATCCTCCGGTTCATCTCCGGCTTCTACGTGGCGGTCTTCCGGGGCACCTCGGCCCTGGTGCTGATGTTCTGGCTGTTCTTCGTGGTGCCATTGGCGTTCGAGTGGCAGTTGGTGCCGATGTGGGCGGCCACCCTCGCGCTCGGCCTCTCCTACGGCGCGTACGGCGCGGAGATCGTCCGTGGCGGCATCGCCGCGGTGGCCCCGGCCCAGCGTGAGGCCGGCATCGCGCTGAGCTTCACGCCCATGCAGCGCCTGCGCCGGATCATCCTGCCGCAGGCCGTCCCCGAGATGATGCCGCCCTTCAACAACCTGCTCATCGAGCTGCTCAAGGGCACGGCGCTGGTTTCACTGCTCGGCGTCGGCGACATCTCGTTCGCCGCGCAGCTCGCCCGGCTCGCGACCGGTGAGAGCGGCAGCATCTACTTCACCATCCTGGTCATGTACTTCGTCCTCGCCTTCCTCCTCACCCGGGTGATGCGGTTGATGGAGCGCCGGGCCAAGGCCGGCATCGGACAGAAGCCGGAGAAGGGCGGAGGGATCATCCGCAAGCTCGCCATCCGTGAGGAGACCGAGCAGGCCTCCAACATCAACATGACGGGCGGTGCGCGATGAACTGGAGCTGGTCCGTAGTCGGCGACTTCATGCCGATGTTCTGGGACGGCGTGAAGGTCACGCTCGAGGCGACCGTCCTGGGCTCCCTGCTCTCCTTCGTGCTCGGCCTCGTCTGGGCGCTGCTGCTGCGCACGCCGACCCGGTTCGTGCGCTGGCCGGTGGGGATCTTCACGGAGTTCATCCGCAACACCCCGTTGCTGGTGCAGCTCTTCTTCTTCTTTTTCGTGCTGCCGGAGTGGGGTATCCAGACCACCGCCCTGGCCACCGGGGTGATCGGCCTCGGCCTGCACTACTCGACGTACACCGCCGAGGTCTACCGGGCCGGTATCGAGGGCGTCCCGGTCGGGCAGTGGGAGGCGGCCACCGCGCTGAGCCTGCCGCGCGCCCGCACCTGGGGTTCGGTGATCCTGCCGCAGGCGATCCGCCGCGTCGTCCCGGCCCTCGGCAACTACGTGATCGCGATGCTCAAGGACACGCCGATGCTGCTGGGCATCGGGGTGCTGGAAATGCTGCAGCAGGCCCGCCTGTTCGGGGCCGAGACCTTCCAGTACATCGAGCCGTACACGGTCGTCGGCGTCGCCTTCATCCTGATCTCCTACCCGGCTTCCCTTCTCATGCGATTCCTGGAGCGTCGTCTTGTCCACTGACAGCACCCAGACCCCGCCCGTCCCGGGAAGCAAGGACGGCACAGAGCTGATCCGGTTCGACCACGTGACCAAGCGCTTCGGCGACACCACCGTCCTGGACAACCTGGACTTCACCGTGGCGCCCGGCAAGCACGTGACGCTGATCGGCCCGTCGGGCTCCGGCAAGACGACGATCCTGCGCCTGCTGATGACCCTGCTGAAGCCCGAAGAGGGGACCATCAAGGTCGCCGGCGACTACCTCACCCACGAGGACCGGAACGGCAAACTCGTCCCGGCGACCGACAAGCACCAGCGGGAGATCCGCAAGAAGATCGGCATGGTCTTCCAGCAGTTCAACCTCTTCCCCAACATGAAGGTGCTGCGGAACATCACCGAGGCGCCCGTGCACGTCCTCGGTCTGTCCAAGGACGAGGCGGAGCAGCGGGCCCGCGAGCTGCTCGAACTCGTCGGCCTGACCGAGCACATCGACAAGTACCCCACCCAGCTCTCCGGCGGACAGCAGCAGCGTGTCGCCATCGCCCGCGCGCTCGCGATGCGGCCGCAGGTGCTGCTGCTGGACGAGGTCACCTCCGCGCTCGACCCCGAACTGGTCGCGGGCGTCCTGGATCTGCTGCGGGACATCGCGCGCACCACGGACATCACCATGCTCTGTGTGACCCACGAGATGAACTTCGCCCGGGACATCTCGGACGACGTCCTGATGTTCGACGCAGGCCGGGTCATCGAATCGGGTCCGCCGGAGAAGATCTTCAGCGAACCGGAACACGAGCGCACGCGCGAATTCCTCAGCGCCGTGCTGTGAATTCCGCAGCTCCGGCTTCCGCGGAATGACTGTGGCATATGCCATTGTGGCGCGCCCCTGCTTACGAGCGTGGGGCGCGCCATTCAAACTCGTCAACACCTGCTCCATTCAGGGCTCTTGACGGCTATCGTGGTATCAAGCCCGCCTGCCGGGAGCGGTGAGGAGTGCCTGCGAGCCGTGACCTGCAGCGACGGGACTGACGCAAGCGGTCACAACCTGGTAGGGGGAAACCGTGGCGCTCAAACCCGAGCCGACCGCGCCGTTCCATTCGGTGCAGTACGCACTGCGTGTACTGGAATGCGTCGCCAAGCACACCGGCGGCGTCACCGATGTCCAGATCGCGCGCGAGACCGGTCTGCCCACAGGCCACCTCTCCCACCTACTGCGCATGCTGCGGCGCGAGGGATATGTGGAGCAGGTCACCGGCGGCGCCCATGTCGTCGGTGAATCCTTGGTGTTGCTGGGCTCCGCGGGGAACCGCCAACAGGCCCTCTACGACAAGCTGCAGCGCACTCTCTCCGAGATCCGTGACTCGGTCGGTGCGGCCGTCTACATAAGCCGCTACATCGACGGTGAGATCAAGATCACGCAGTACGCGGACGGACCGCGCGCCCCGAAGGTCAACGAGTGGGTCGACTTCCGCTCCGCCGGGCACGCGAGCGCGGTCGGCAAGTGCCTGCTGACGCAGCTCGACCACAATGGGCGGCGCGACCACCTCGCCCGCCACAAGACCGCCCGCCTCACCTCGCGGACGATCACCAGCGAGAAGGTCCTCTTCTCCCGGCTGGACAACCAGCCGCCCACGGTCCCCGTGCTGGACCTCCAGGAGTACGCGGTCGGTACCGTCTGCGCCGCAGTGCCGATCACCGCGGGCAAGTCGGTCGGATGTCTCGCCCTGTCGATGCCGATCGAGAACGCGCACCGGCTGCGGCAGGCGGCGGACACCCTCAACCGCAGTGCCGCACCGGTCCTGTTGTCCCTGACCCTCTGAGACGCACCGGCCCGACCGGCTTCGGCCCGACGAGCCTCGCCCGGGCCGTACGTCGGCCCGTCGCCGGCCCCGTGCGACCGTGGTCCGGAGTACCCCTGCGGACCAGGTACGATGTTCGACGTCAGCGAGCGCCGCTAGCTCAGTTGGTTAGAGCAGCTGACTCTTAATCAGCGGGTCCGGGGTTCGAGTCCCTGGCGGCGCACACGGCATTCCGGGTCTCCTCGCCATCGGCGGGGAGACCCGGAGCTGTTTCCCGCCACCACGGTGAACGCCCCACCCCGCCCGGGCCGCCACCCCACCCGGGGGGCTCACCGTCCGAGCAACTCCTCGCGCCCCTGTGCCCGGTAGCGCCCGAGAAGCGCCTCCAGATCCTCCTGCCCGAACGTTCGGTAGGCGCTGCCGCACGGTCCCGCGTCCATCGGTGACCACCACACCGGATCGTCGCAGCGGAACCCCTCGCGGCGCAGCATCGCCCGGTGGATCTTGTTCGTCGCGGTGACCGGCATGGCGGCCGGGAGCCGTACGAACCTGGGCGCCATCTTCGTCCCCAGGTCCGGCTGGGCCGCCAGGAACGCGGCGAAGTCCCCGGGGTCGAAGGAGCCCGGGCCGTCGCGCAGCACCAGGACCGCAATGACCTGGTCTCCCGCGACCGGATCGGGCACCGCGCAGACCGCGGCGGAGTCGGCCGGGGCATAGCGGGCGAGGATGTTCTCGATCATCGCGGCGCCGAGGTTCTCGCTGTCGACGCGGAGACGGTCGTCGGCTCGGCCGGCGAAGTGGAAGAAGCCCTCGGTGTCGCGGATGAAGAGATCGCCGGTCCAGTACCAGCCGTTACGGGTACGGGCCGCGGCCGCCTCCTCGTTCCGCCAGTAGCCCTCGAAGGGGTTCGGGCCGCGGTTGACGAGTTCGCCGATCGCCTCGTGGCCGCCCAGGAGCCGTCCGTCCGCATCCAGGTGCGCCCGCGGCCGTTCCACCCCCGTCTCCGGGTCGACCACCGCGAGGTCGTCGCCGGGGGCGGCCCTGCCGATGGCGCCGGGCGGGGCGTCCGGGCTGTGCTGGATGGCGGCGCCGCCCTCCGAGGAGCCATAGCCCTCGACGAGCCTGACGCCGAACCGGGCGGTGAAGCGGGCCGCGTCGACGGCTCCCGCCTCGGTGCCGAATCCGATGCGCAGCGGATGATCGCGGTCGTCGGGGCGCTCGGGGGTCGCGAGCAGGTATTGGACGGCGCGGCCGACGTAGGTGAAGTACGTGGCGCCGAAGGCCCTGACGTCGGGCAGGAAGCCGGAGGCCGAGAACGTGCGGCGCAGGGCGACCGCCGCACCCCCGGCCAACGCCGGCGCCCAGTCGGCCACGACGGCGTTGCCGTGGAACATCGGCATGCAGATGTAGTGCACGTCCTTCGGGCCGACGCGGAAGTGGCGGACGAGCGAGTGTGCGGCCGTGGCGAGCCTGCCCTGGGAACAGATCGCGGCCTTGGGCGCCCCGGTCGAGCCCGAGGTGAACGAGAGCAGCATCCGGGTGCCGGGCCCGACCGGGCCGACCGTCGCGTCACCGGGTTCGGCACCCGCGTACGGTGCGAGCAGCGCCCCGTAGGACGGTGCGTCGACGACGAGGACCCGGTCGCGGGGGACGGCGGTGTCCAGGCCATCGAGGAGCGGAAGGCGGGACCGCTCGGTGATGAGCACCGAGCACTCGGTGTGGCGTATGTCACGCGCGAGTTCAGGGCCGCGCCGCGTGGTGTTGATGCCGACGACGGTCGCCCCGGCGAGTGCGGCGGCGGCGAGCCACATCGGGTAGTCGGGCACGTTGTCCAGCAGGACGCCGATGTGCGGCCGCGCGCCCGGCGGCAGCAGATCGGACAGCAGGGCCGCCCGCGCGGCGGCGGCGGCCGCGACCTGGTGGTGCGTGAGGACCTCGTCCTTGAACATCAGGCCGGTCCCGTGGTCGCCCCAGCGGTCGCGTACGAGTTCCGCGACGGTCTCCATCCCCATGGCGCACGACCGTAACTGACGCTACGTCAGATGTGGAGACCGCGTCCCGGGACCATGCCCGTTGGGGCGATACGGATCCGGGACGCGGCCACGGTCCGGTGAACGGCCGGACCGTCAGAACTGGACGTCCGAGCACGCGTAGAAGGCGTTACCCGTGTCGGCGATCGTCCAGACGGCGAGGATGATGTGCCGCCCCGACTTGCCCGACGGGATCGTGCCATTGTGGACAGCGTGGACGGCAGGCGCTGACCGCTGTAAGGGACGGTGAGGAACGGAGTGGCCTCCAGCGCGGCGCGGGTCAGCGGCCGGCTCGCATCCCAGCCGTTCCTCGGGCTCCATGGGACGGCATCTCCCGCGTTCGGGAGCACTCCGGCGCATCGGGTAGGATCTTCGGTGTCAGCACGCGCCGCTAGCTCAGTTGGTTAGAGCAGCTGACTCTTAATCAGCGGGTCCGGGGTTCGAGTCCCTGGCGGCGCACGTGACAGTCCGGGCCTCCTCGCCGCAGCGGGGAGGTCCGGAGTCGTTTTTCCGGCCCGCAGTCGTCCGGGTCCTGCGGCGTAACGCGTCCGGGTCCTGCGGCGTCACGCGGCTGGTCAAAACGGAGGTTGCGGTGCACAGTCGCGGAATGGCGAGCGACATCCAGGAGCGCATCAAGAAGCTGATCATCGACCAGCGGCTGCCGTCCGGTGCCCCGCTGCCCACCGAGACCGAGCTCATGGAACTGCTCGGGGTCAGCAGGAACTCGGTCCGTGAAGCCCTCAAGGCGCTGCAGGCCATGGGCATCGTCGAGATCCGGCACGGCTTCGGGACGTATGTGGGGCCGATGTCGATGGCCCCGATGATCGAGGGCCTGACCTTCCGCACCGTCGCCGGCCACTACCGCGGCGAGGACAGCCTGCTCCAGCTTCTGGAGCTGCGCGAAGCGATCGAGACGGGCCTGATAGCGCGACTGGCCGGCCGCCTGCCCGACGCCGATCTGGCCCAACTCGACGTGCTCGTGGCCCGCATGGAGGAGGAGGCGGCGGGCGGAGCGGTCCGCGCGGACACCGACCGGGTCTTCCACGCCACCCTCTACCGCGGATTCGACAACCTTCTGCTGAGCGAGGTTCTGGAGGCGTTCTGGGACGCATTCCACCGCGTCCGCACCGACCTCGTGGACACGCATTCCGACCCGAGGACCACCTGCCGCCAGCACCGGGAGATCCTCGAATCGGTGCGCTCGGGGGACGTCGTACGGGCCGAGATCGCCGTACGCGACCACTTCACGGACATCCGGAAGCGCCTGCGCCGCTCCCATCGCCTTTGATCACTTCAGCAAACGCGAGGGCCGGCAGGCGTACGGGTTTGCCGAAGTCCACCCCCAAAACACCCCAGTGAAGCGGGAACAGGGAGTTTGCGCGACTGGCCACCTAGGCGATCCAGCACCGTTTGCGGGAGTTGAGACGGAATCACTCGGTCGCGCTCCGTGATAAGTCGGGGGCCCTGTTCACGCGCTGAGACGGGTGTGGGCATCATGCAACCGAAAGGTGTTCGTTCCCCGTCCTACGGAACGGCCACCCGCACACGTTTTCGGCCCGGGTCGGTCAAAGGGGACCACTGGCCCGGACCAGACGAAGCAACCGACCACAGCACCCGCGTGCGGGGGGAATGACTCATGACGTCGACGCCTCACGGCGCCCGGCACCCCTACGACTCCGAGCGGACGACGCGCCTGCGCCTGCCCCGGCAACTGCGCTCCGGGTCCCCGCACCACGGTTCGCGGCGCAACCGCAGACCACTGCCGCGCTACGACTACGAGCACTACAGCCGGCTCGCGGGCCCCCTCACCCAGCCCGACCCCGGCAAGCCGTACCGGGTGCGCTACCGCAGCCTGATCGCGGACGAACCACACCGAATACGGGCCGCGTTGCTACTCGGCGCGGCACCGCTGGTCTCACTGGGCCTGCTGGTGTGGCTGATGCAGCCCGCCCATTGGACGAAGCGGGACAACGCCTCGGACACGCTCCTGGTGCTCGACGTCGTCATGCTGGTGTCGATCGGGCTGATCGAGCTGTTCCGCACGCTCAACGTCCTCTCGAACGCGCACGCCACGCTGGTGGCCCGCGATCCCGTCCCCGTGGTGCCCGAGCACGGCACCCGGGTCGCGTTCCTCACCTCCTTCGTCCCCGGCAAGGAACCACTCGAGATGGTCACCAGGACCCTCGAGGCCGCCGTCCGCATACGCCACCGCGGGGTCCTGCACGTCTGGCTGCTCGACGAGGGCGACGACCCCGCGGTCAAGGAGGTCTGCGCACGGCTCGGTGTCCACCACTTCACCCGCAAGGGCGTCGCCAAGTGGAACCGGCCCAAGGGCCCGCACCGCGCCAGGACCAAGCACGGCAACTACAACGCCTGGCTCGACGCCCACGGTGACGCCTACGACTACTTCGCGTCCGTGGACACCGACCACGTCCCGCTCCCCAACTACCTGGAGCGGATGCTCGGCTTCTTCCGCGACCCCGACATCGCGTTCGTCATCGGCCCCCAGGTCTACGGCAACTACGACACCGCGGTCACCAAGGCCGCCGAGAGCCAGCAGTTCCTCTTCCACGCCCTCATCCAACGCGCGGGCAACCGCTACGGCGCCCCCATGTTCGTCGGCACCAGCAACGCCGTACGGATCAAGGCCATCCGGGGCATCGGCGGTCTGTACGACTCCATCACCGAGGACATGGCCACCGGCTTCGAACTGCACCGGCACCGCAATCCGGAGACGGGACGCAAGTGGCGCTCGGTCTACACCCCCGACGTGCTGGCCGTCGGTGAAGGCCCCACCGCCTGGACCGACTTCTTCACCCAGCAGCTCCGCTGGTCCCGCGGCACCTACGAGACGATCCTCAAGCAGTTCTGGAAGGCGCCGTTCACGCTGCCCCCAGGCAAGCTGTTCAACTACACGCTGATGGTGATCTTCTACCCCATTTCGGCGATGAACTGGATTCTGGCGGCGCTCAGTTGTGCGCTGTTCCTGGGCTTCGGCGCCTCGGGTGTCCAGATCGACCCCGCGATGTGGATGATGCTCTACGGCAACGCCTCCGCCCTCCAGATCGGCCTCTACATCTGGAACCGGCGGCACAACGTCTCCCCGCACGAACCCGAGGGGTCCGGCGGTGTGGCGGGCATGGTGATGTCCGCGCTGTCCGCCCCGATCTACGCGCGCTCCCTCATGGACGCGGTCCTGCGCCGCAAGAGCAAGTTCGTGGTGACCCCGAAGGGCGACTCATCCAGCCCCGACACCCTCTTCGGGACGTTCCGGATCCATCTGTTCTTCCTGCTGGTCTTCGGCGGATCGCTCGCATCCTCCTTCTACTTCGGCCACAGCCACCCCGCGATGACCCTCTGGGCCTCCCTCGCCCTGGCCATCACGGCTGCGCCGATCCTCGCCTGGCGGTGGACCCTCCGCCGGGACAAGCGGAACAAGGCCCGCGGAGGACCTCCGCCCGGCGGCGGGCCCGCTCCCACGGCCCACCGGCATGAGAGCGGCCGGCCCGCGAACGACCAGACCCTGCAGATCGCCCTTGGGGGACGCAAGACATGAAATACCGTCCAAGCCGCCGTACGCGCCGGATGGCGATCGGTACGGCGGCGGTGCTCGTGCTGGCCGGAATGAACGGGCCCGCCCTGTTCCGCTTCGGCTCGGAGAAGTACCACGCGTACAAGATCAACCGGCCGGAGTACAAGGCGGAGAACGGCCACTGGGATCTCCTCGACGTCCCAGAGGAGTTCCGGATCAACACCATTCACGCCGCTCTGCTGCACACCGGCAAGGTGCTGCTGATCGCGGGCTCCGGCAACAACGCGAAGATGTTCAAGGCGAAGACCTTCCGCACGGTGCTGTGGGACCCCGAGACGAACACGTACAAGAACATTCCGACGCCCAAGGACATGTTCTGCGCCGGGCACACCCAGCTCCCGGACGGCAAGTTGCTGGTGGCGGGCGGCACCCAGCGGTACGAGAAGCTCGAGGGCGACGTCGAGAAGGCCGGCGGCCTCATGATCGTCAAGAACGAGGACCCCGACGAACCCAAGACCCTGCGCGCGGGCACCCTCTTCACCGGCAAGTCCAACGGCAAGACCTTCGAGTCCAAGGACAACCTGCTGGTCCCCCGGGCGAAGAAGAACACGGACCCGGTCACCGGCGAGGTCAACGTCACCGCCAGCGAGGCCCGTGTCTATGTCGAGGCCCGCCGCAAGGGCCAGAAGTACAGCACCGGCGACACGGAGAACTACCGGATACGCGGCCTGAGCGGCACCGACGCCCGGAACCTCTACGGCATCGCCAACAAACTCTCCTTCGACAAGAAGGACTTCCAGGGCATCAAGGACTCCTTCGAGTTCGACCCGGTCGCCGAGAAGTACATCCGCGTCGACCCGATGCACGAGGCCCGCTGGTACCCGACCCTCACGACTCTGGAGGACGGCAGGGTGCTGTCCGTCTCCGGGCTGGACGACATCGGCCAGGTCGTGCCGGGCAAGAACGAGGTCTACGACCCGGACACCAAGAAGTGGACGTACCTGCCCACGAAGCGGTTCTTCCCGACCTACCCGGCACTGTTCCTGACCGACGGCGGCAAGATCTTCTACACCGGTTCCAACGCCGGTTACGGACCGGCCGACAAGGGCCGCACGCCCGGCCTCTGGGACGTGGACACGAACGAGTTCGACCCCGTGCCCGGCATGAGCGACCCGAACGTCCTCGAGACCTCGATGTCGGTGATGCTGCCGCCCGCCCAGGACCAGAAGTTCATGGTGATCGGCGGCGGGGGCGTCGGGGAGTCCCAGAAGTCCAGCGAGAAGACCCGGGTCGTCGACCTCAAGGACCAGGCCCCGCGCTTCAAGGACGGCGCACCGCTCTCCGAGGGGACGCGCTACCCGGGCGGCTCGATCCTCCCCGACGACACGGTCTTCGTCTCGGGCGGCTCCGGCGACTACCGCGGTCGCGGCGGCAGCAACATCCTCAAGGCGCAGATCTACGACGCCAAGAACGGCACCTTCCGTCGGGTCGCCGACCCGACGGTCGGCCGCAACTACCACTCCGGCACGCTCCTGCTGCCCGACGGCCGGATCATGATCTTCGGTTCTGACTCGCTCTACTCCGACGACGCCAACACCAAGCCCGGCGTCTTCGAGAAGCGCATCGAGATCTACACCCCGCCCTACCTCTACCGTGACGAGAAGCCCGAACTCGGCCCGGGCCCGAAACGGATCGCACGAGGCGGCAGCGCCACGTTCGAGACGGCGGACCCGGCGGACATCAAGAACGCCCGGCTGATGCGGCCCAGCGCTGTCACGCACGTGACGGACGTCGACCAGCGGTCGATCGCGCTGGACGTGAAGAAGACGGGCAAGGGCGTACAGGTGGCGGTGCCGGACGACCGGTCCCTGGTGCCCTCCGGCTGGTACATGCTCTTCGTCACGGACAAGAAGGGAACGCCCTCGAAGGCCCGTTGGGTCGAGGTGCCCTGAGGCCGCAGGCGCCGTGGCCATCGAGTCCGCGCCCGCTCCCTGCTCGTAGGTGCCGAGTCGAGCCCCCGGGTGGGGGCGGACACGAGCGGGTCCCGGGTGTGGGCGCGGACACGAGGAACCGGCTGGCTCCCTGTTCCGGGAGTTGCGTCAGGTCTTGGCGTTGCGGGCCAGCTCCAGCGCGTACTCGGGCCACCACTCGCCCGCCGCCGGACCGCCCTTGCAGTCGCCGTCCGACTCCCCCGGCCGCTTGATCCACAGATACGCGTCGACCAGCTTGTCACCGGTCCGCGTGGTCGGCGGCTCGCCCAGCGCCCGGCCGGGCGGGTTGCACCACGCCTCGGGGTCGTCCTTCCCCGGGGCCGGGCCGTTGCCGTTCCGGCTGGTGTCGATCACGAACGGCTTGTTGCCGACCATCGCCGACAGCTTCTTGCCGTACGCCGTGTTCTCTTCCGTGGTCTGGTAGTTGGAGGTGTTGAGCGCGAAGCCGTCGGCCTTGCCGATGCCGGCCCGCTTCAGGGGCTCGGCCATCCGGCCCGGGTCGGTGATCCAGTGCGGATTGCCCGCGTCCAGATAGACCTTGGTGTTCGGCAGGGCCTTGAGCTTGGTCACGGCCTCGGACAGCAGGGCGTACCGCTCCTCGTGGAACTGCTGCGGGGTGCAGCCGTCCTCCACGTGCGGCAGCGCGTCCGGCTCCAGGACGACCGTGGTCTTCCGCTCGCCGATACCACTGATCGCCTTGCCGAGCCAGTCGCGGTACGCGTTCCCGTCCGCGGCGCCGCCCTTGGAGTACTGGCCGCAGTCGCGGTGCGGGATGTTGTAGAGCACCAGCAGCGCTTCGCGGTCGGCCTCCGTCGCCGCCTCGGTGAAGCCGCGTGCCTGCCCCTCCGGGTCCTCGACGCCGATCCACTCGGCGGCGGGCTGCCGGGAGATCTTCTCGATCAGCTCGGCGTCCGCGTCGTGCCCGTCCTTGCGGAAGGCCGTCGCCTGCTCGGCGGCGCTGCCATCCGGATTGACCCAGTACGGGGCCCGCGACTTGGGCTGCTGGGCGCCGGCGGCGCCTCCGTCACCGTCCGAACCGTCGGAACAGGACGAGAGGAGAAGCAGGGCTCCCGCCGCTGCCACGGCCCCCGTCCTGAGCCGGGCGCGCGCGCTCCCCTGCGCGCGGCCCGTGCAACTGCCGTACATCCGCTCCCCCTTGGCTCCATTTCTCCGGGACGGCGGTGCTCCGGCGACGGATGCCGCGGGCCCCGGCCCCCGTGGTCAGACCGGTCGGCCCCCATGCTGACACACGGGGCGGCGAGCCCAGCGGACCGGACGCACTTCGTCGAACGGCTGTGACGGCCTTCTCATCCGCACCGGACGCGGGCCGTCGCCGTCCCGCGACTTCCCCTCACGCGGCCATCACCCGAACCCCACCCGCTCCAGCGGAGAGGTCGCGGAAAGTGGACGTAGAGGTGCGGCGCGGTCGCCCGTGCCCGCGCCATCGCCTCGGCCCAGCGCTGTCCGCCGCCGAGTCTTGGCGGGGGCGGCACTAGACACCGGTGGCGACGTGCCCTCGTACGGCTGTCAGATACGCCGAGACGACGACGTTCGCGGAGTATGTGTGCCGCTTCGGGTCATAGGTGCCTCCGCAGGTGATCAGCCGGAGTTCGGCGCGGTGGCTCTTGCGCGGCCCGTACACCCGTCGCGGGTCGAAGCGGTTCTTGGTGAAGATGTCGACCGACTCCACCGTGAATTCCGCGATCGACCCGTCCGCCCGGGCGACGCTCACCCGCGCGCCCGGCTTGACCGAGCCAAGGCGGTGGAAGACGGCGGGCGAGGTGTGGGTGTCGACATGGCCCACGAGGAGGGCGGTGCCGACGGCGCCCGGGGTGGGGCCCCCGCCGTACCAGCCGACCTGACCGGGGGTGCTGAACGGCGGTGGATCGACGGCGCCCTGCGCGTCCAGGCCCCGCTCGACGACAGGGGCAAGCACACCCGCGGTACGGATCACCAGACGCTCGGGGCGGGCGGGGGTCAGGGGCGCGTACGCCGCGGGGAGCTGCGGGCCGCCGGGGCGGTCCACCGCTGCCGCGTTCCCGGTCCCGGGGACCGGGATGTCCGGACCGTCGGTGATGCCCCGTCCCCAGAACCAGAAGCCGAGCAGAACCACGGCCCAGGTCAGGCCGGTGATCAGGCGCCCGGCTCCGGCGCGGCCGACACGGCCACGGTCGGACACCGTGGGCCGCCGACCTCAGTCGCCCGCCGTGTCCGCCCGGCGGCGGCGCACCGCGATCCCGGCGAAGGCGAGGGCGGCACCGCCGGCGAGTCCGGCCGCCACGACGAAGTGGGCGAGGCCCGGCCCGTCCTCCTTCTCCGCGGCCGCGGGAGCCAGCACGGCCGTGCCGCCGCCGCCGGCTCGTACGGGCGCGGTGGGACTCTCGTGCGGGCCGCCGGTACCACCGTGCGACGCGACGATGGTGATCGTGGCCTTGACGCCGCAGTCGCACGTGACGGTGTACCGGCCGGGGGACGCGCTCGACTTGACCTTCGCCTCTCCGAAGAGGCCGCCGCGGGAGTCCGCGGCGAGCCGGGCTTCGGTGACGAAGACCTCCGACCGCACCACGACCTTGGTGGCCTTGGTCTCCTTGAGCCCCTGGATGCGGATCTCGACCTCGGCGCCGGGCGCGACGACGGACGGGGTGATCTTGAGGTTTTCCGAGGAGGAGGGGGCGGAGCTGCTCGCAACGTCGCCCGTCTCGTCGCCGAACTCGTCGGACAGGGACTCCGTCAGCGGATCGGAGAGGGGGTCGGACCCAGGATCGGAGAGGGGATCGTCGGTCGTGGTGCCGGCGCTGCTGCTGGCGGGTGTCTCCTCGACCGGGTCCTCGTCGACGGCGTACGCGGGAAGAGCGACCGCCGAGCAGAGGGCAGCCGCGGCGACGACGACGGCCGCGCGCCGGGGCATGCGGAACGGACGGGAGAGCCGGATGCGCGGTTCAGAGCCCATCGTTGAACCTCCTCACATTCAAGTAGGTTCACCTGCCGCCGTCCTCGACGCACCCGCAGAGTGCCCGGATTGCTCCGTTCGGTGACCACACCCACCGGCTGCCGTACGTGCGCACGGCTCGGGTGCGCATGCGCTCAGGTGCGAACTCGCTCAGGTCGCCCAGCTCGGGTGCGCACGGGCACGGTGCGCTCGGCTCAGGTGCACTCGGGCTCAGGTGCGCCTGGGCTCAGGTGCGCCTGGGCTCAGGTGCGCCTGGGCTCAGGAGCGCTCGGCGCGGATGCACACGGCTCAGACGCGCTCGACGAGATCGGCGATCGAGTCCACGACGGTCGAGGGGCGGAACGGGAAGCGCTCGACCTCCTCCGGCTTGGTCAGCCCGGTGAGCACGAGGAAGGTCTCCATGCCCGCCTCCAGACCGGCCAGCACATCGGTGTCCATCCGGTCGCCGATCATCGCGCTGGTCTCGGAGTGCGCGCCGATCGCGTTCAGCCCGGCCCGCATCATCAGCGGGTTCGGCTTCCCGACGAAGTACGGCTCGCGGCCGGTCGCCTTGGTGATCAGGGCCGCTACGGACCCGGTGGCGGGCAGCGCCCCCTCGGCGGAGGGTCCGGTCTCGTCGGGGTTGGTGGCGATGAACCGGGCACCGTCGTTGATCAGCCGGATGGCGCGGGTCAGCGCCTCGAAGCTGTAGGTACGGGTCTCGCCGAGCACGACGTAGTCCGGGTCGGCATCGGTGAGGACGTAGCCGATGTCGTGCAGCGCCGTGGTCAGCCCGGCCTCGCCGATGACGTACGCAGTGCCGCCCGGCCGCTGGTCGTCCAGGAACTGCGCGGTGGCCAGGGCCGAGGTCCAGATGTGGGCGACGGGCACGTCGAGCCCCATGCGGGAGAGCCGGGCGTGCAGGTCGCGTGCGGTGTAGATGGAGTTGTTGGTCAGCACCAGGAACGGCTTGCCCGACTCGCGGAGCCGCTTGACGAACGCGTCGGCCCCGGGGATCGGGATGCCTTCGTGTATCAGGACGCCGTCCATGTCGGTGAGCCAGGATTCGATCGGCTTGCGCTCCGCCACTGAATTGCTCTCCGCTCTCGGTGACCGGTGGTCCGGAGTTCAGCGTAGCGGCGCCGGGCCGAGGGCGGCCCCGGCGTCCACGCCCCGGACGGCCGCCCCCGTACCCGGGCACCGTACGGGCTCGTACGGGCTTCGTACGGGGCTCCGGTAGGGCCGCCGCGGTCGGTTCCCGTCGAAGCGGATCCCCGCGACCGGCGCGGCGGCGGTCATCTCACACCGCCCCCGGTCCCCGTACCCGCCGCCGGCACCGCGCCGACGACCGCGGGCAACTCCGCCACGGAGCCCAGGACATGGGTCGCGCCCGCGCCGGCCAGCTGCTCGCGTGTGTGCGCCCCGGTGAGGACTCCGGCGACGACGGACGCACCGGCACGGCGGCCCGTCAGCATGTCGTACGAGGTGTCGCCGCAGACCGCGACCTGCCGAACGTCGTCGGTGGCCGTGCGCAGCAGCGCCGTGAGCACCATGTCCGGATACGGGCGGCCACGGCCCGCGTCGGCCGGGCAGAGGGTGAGATCGGCGACGTCGTGCCAGCCGAGCGCCTCGAGGATGCGGTGCTGGGTGGCACGGGAGAAGCCGGTCGTGAGCGCGACCCTGATCCCGGACTCGCGCAGCGTCCCGATGGCCTCGGCCGCGCCGGGCAGTGGAGCGCAGTGCCCGTCGTCGACGAGGTCGTGGTACGCCTGCTCGAAGGCCGCGTTGGCCCGCCGGGCGCGCTCCTCGTCGCCGAAGAGACAGCGGAACACCGAGATCTTGGATTCGCCCATCGTGGCGCGGACGTAATCGAGTTGGGCGGCGTGCTCGGCCGAGCCGGGCTCGACACCGAGCCGTTCGGCGGCGGCGCCGAAGGCTCGCTCCACGAGCCCGCCGTCGGCGACGGTGGTGCCCGCCATGTCGAGGACGGCGAGCCGGACGCGAGTGGCGGCTTCGGTCGTGTCGGCGGCTGAGGTCGTCCTGGTGACGCGGTTCTCGGTCATCTCTCCTACCAGCCCAGTTCGTCGGCGGTGGTCTCGGCGATCGCGGGGGCACAGGTCATGCCGCGGCCGCCCGGCCCGGTGACCAGCCACACCCCGTCCCGCACCTGCTGCCGGTGCACGACCCGCGCCGTATCGGTGCACTGCGCGTACACCCCGGCCCAGCGGCGGCGGATCCTCGGCAACGGCCGCCCGAGGATGCCCTCGACGACCCCGGCAAGGTGCTCGTACGGGTCCTCGACGACGTCGAAGCCGAACGGGTCCTCGTACTCGTGTGTGTCGCCGATGGTCAGGCCGCCGTCGCGGCGCTGCACCATCAGCAGTTGCATCCGGTGCACTTCGGCGACCGGTGGTTGGGCCTGTGCGGCGGCCATGGCGGCGAGGGCCTCGCCGTCGTAGGCCGGGTAGTAGCGGAAGCTGTCGGCGTCGGCTACCGAGGTGGTCAGCTCCTCGCCCAACGGATCGGTCTGCATCATCTGCAGGCGGACGCGGCGGACGGGCAGTTCGGGGGCGAGTTCGCGCACGAGGCCGCCCAGCCAGGCGCCGGTGCACAGGATCACCGTGTCGCCGGTGTGCACCTCGCCGTGGTCGTCATGTACGGCGGACGAGCCCACCTCCCGTACCTCGCGGCCGCCGAGAAAGGTGTAGCGGCCGGACGTCAGCAGCTCCGCCTTCAACGCCCGCTGCGCGGTGCGGGGTTCAACAGCGGCATCCCGCTCGCACCACAGAGCGGCCAGCATCCGGCCGCGCAGGGCCGGGTTGAGGGCGCGCGCCTCTTCGGGGCCGAGCAGCTTGTAACCGCGGGCGGTGGCGTCGGGGCGCTGGAGTACGGCTTGGGCGACGGCGAGTTCGGCCTCGCCTGTGACCACGGTGAGGGAGCCGTTGGGCCGGAAGCCGAGCTCGGGAACCCGCGTGCCGATGCCCTCCCAGAGGGCGCGGGCACGCAGTGCCGTCTCCAACTCCTCCCCTCCGGCGCGACCGCTGACCCAGACGAGGCCGAAGTTGCGGAGGGAGGCACCGCGCGCCTCGGCCTCGCGCTCGATGTGGAGGACCTCGTGGCCTCGCTCCACTGCGTGCCAGGCGTGCATGGTTCCCACCACACCGGCTCCGACGACTATCACGCGCATGCCGTTGACGCTCCTTGATCGGGTGCCCCGGGAGGATCCGGTGGCAAGGCCATGGTGAACATGCGGGGCCCTGTCTGGCCTAGACCCGTTATCTATTTGTGATAGGACGCGAATCTCTATGCGAGATATGCCCTATTTCGGAAGCGGACGGTGAGAGTTCCCACCCTCGGGCTCGGCTTCGAGGGGTTCGCCCGGGACGTTGCGTCAGTCCGGCGCACCGGGCCGGTCCGTGCCCGGCCCTTCGAGGCGGGTCGTGAAGCTGAAGCGGTCGCCCCGGTAGAGGGAGCGGACCCGCTCCAGCGGGCGGTGGTCCGTGTCCCGCGACACCCGGTGGATCAGCAGCATCGGCAGCGCGGGCGGCGTCCCGATCAGCAGCGCCTCACGCGGCGCGGCCAGAACCGTCTCCAGCCGCTCGTCCGCATCGCCGAAGCCGATGCCGAGCCGGTCGTGGAGATGGACGTAGAAGGAGGAGTCGGGGTCGAAGTCCGTGTCGAGCCGTGGCACCCGCCCCACGGTGACGTAGGTGCTCTCAAGCCCGACGCGCTCGTCGTCCGCCAGCAGCACACGCTCCAAGTGCCATACGGGCTCGCCCTGTTCGAACCCGGCCTCCGCAGCAAGCCGGTCGGGACAGGGGAAGCGGTCGAGGCTGATGAGCGTACGGCCGGGGCGCCGGCCCTGACGGCGCACCCCCTCGGTGTAACTGGCCAGGGACAGCGGCTGCTCCAGCTTGGGCCCGGCGACGACGGTGCCCCGCCCGGCCCGCCGCAGCCGCCCCTCCAGCAGCAGCTCGCGCAGCGCCTGCCGTACGGTCTCGCGCGAGACCTCGTAGCGGACCGAGAGGTCGCGCTCCGTGGGGAGTGGTTCGCCTTCGCCCAACTCGTCGAGGAGGCGGGCCAGCCGGGTCTTGACGGCGTAGTACTTGGGCACGCGCCCGTGCTCGGGGATTCCGGAGCGGACGGGTGCGCCGGGCGCCTGGTCGTTGGGGTAGTCCACGGGGGGATCGTCGCAGACGGGCGGCGCCGGGCCGGACACGGTCCGGGTCAGCGGCCCGGACACGGTCCCGGCCGCACGGCCCTTTGGTGTCCACCGGGCTCGTCCGGCACCGGTCGTGGCTGCGGGCGCGCGAGGAAACGGTCACCCCTGGGGCGGCGGAAGTCCGGCGTGCCGGCAAATACCACGCTCCGCTTCGGTGGGGCGACCGCATCCGTTGCGGAAATCACCTCAGCGCCAGGCACCGAGCGGCAGCGCGCGTTGCATGAAGCAACTCCACGCCCCCAGGAGCCTTCCACCGCTTCGGCTCATCCGTCTCCTGCGTCTCAGTTCAGAGACCAAGGTCCCCATGAGACCGATCCGAACAGCGAAAGAAGTCCCCGGTCAGCGGGCGCGGCGGCGGGCGAGGGCCACGACGACCGCACCGCCCAGCAGGCACACGGCCGCCACGACCCCGAGCCAGGTCAGCGCCGTGCGGCCGGTCTTGGCGAGGACGTCGGCCTCGCCGTGGGTCTGCGGACGCGGCGCGTTCGGCTCCTGCGCCCCCAGGCCGTCGGAGCGCCGGGCCTCCTGCGGCACACGTGCGCTCTCGGACCTGCCGTGGATGTCGAACTCGTAGTCGTTGGACTCGCCGACCCAGTCGCCGTCGTCGTCCCGGCGCTGCACGGCCGCGACGTTCAGACGGACACGGTCACTCTTCGTGCCCTCGCTGAAGCCCATCCGTACCTTCACGGTGAGCTTCTTGTGCGGCTTCACGGCGAAGCCGTCGAAATCGTCTTCCTCGAAGACACCGATGTGCTCGCTCTCCTCGGTGGTCTCGAAACTGACGGCCCGCCACCGGCCCGCCTCGACGTCGTAGAACTCCAGCCCGATCCGCTCCTTGTCGAGAGCGCGCTTGCGGTCGACGAGGACGGCGATGGGGTGGATGTTGCGGCACTCGGCGTTCGTCTTGTTGCGCAGATCGAGCTTCCAGGCCGCTCTGTCCGCACCCGCCTTGTATGCCGTGCGGCCGCCGCGGATGCGGGTCGCGAGGGGGAATTCCTCGCTGTTCGGATCACCGCAGTACGGCTCGGCGGACCTGTCGCGCGCCGCGGGCGGCGCCGTGGGGTCCGCGACGGCCGTGGCGGCCGTGGCGGCCGTGGCGGCCGTGGCGGCCGGGAGGAGGATCAGGGCGGCAGGGGCGATCGCGGCCAGGGCGGCCGCGGTTGCGTGTGTGCGCAGACGCATGAGGGACCTTCGTGGGGCGCGGCGATCGGCTGCGCACCGGCGAGCATTCAGGCCGGTGCCTGCAGGACGTTGCCACGCGGGCCCGCGTGACAGGGGGGCGGCGGGCCGCACGGGTGGCCGAATCCCCCTCGATCAGCCGAGGTTGGGCTGATCCGATGGAGGGGGGAGGCGCGCGCCACGGCCTTCCCAACCCCTCGCCCTCCGGGGAGCGACGCACGGGGAGGGAGGCGCCGGGGAGCGGGAGGCGCCCGGGGAGGGACGCGCCGGGCCGGGGAACGCGCGTGGGGGCCGGCGCAGCAGCCGCCGAGGGCGGTACCGGAGCCGCGCCCGGCGGGGACAGCTCCGTTGGATCCTCGCCGCCGTGGAGGCGGGGATCAGCACGACAGGGGCAGACACATCGTGTGCGTACCCGAGTTCGCCAAGCTGGGCCTGCTCGGGGACATGAAGACGCTGCTCCCCGACTTCGACAAGCTCAGGTTGAAGGGGCGCCGACCGGAGCATGCCCAGCGGCCCAAGGCGGCTCGGCCCGGCCGAACAGTGGCGCCAGGACGAGTTGAGCCGCCCCGAGGACGACCGCCCGCTCTCCGTCGGGAGCGACCGATACCGGCACCGTACGCCCGGCTCCCGCTCCCTCCCGTTCGGCACGCTCGGCAACGACGGCTGCCATGCCTCGTACGAACACCTCGGCGTCGGCCACGGCGATACGTCCGCCGAGCAGCACCCGGTCGATGTCGAGCAGACCGACGAGGTCGGCCGCCCCCGTGCCGAGTACCCGCGCCGCATGCTCGGTGTCGCCGCGCGCCACGGCCGCCAGGCACAGCGCCTCGATGCAGCCACGGCCGCCGCACTCGCACGGCGGGCCGTCGAGCTGGATCACCTGGTGCCCGAACTCCCCTGCTGCGGTGCGGCTCCCCCGGTACAGCCCGCCGCCGAGGACGAGCCCGGCTCCGAGGCCCGTCCCGACGTGGAGGTACGCGAACGACTCGTGTGCGCGGCGGCCGCCCTCGCCGCTTTCTTCCGAGCCGCCGAGGTGGCCGCCCTCGCCGCCTTCACCGGAGTCGCCTCCCTCGGCAAGGTCTCCATCGGCGGATCGGTCACGACGCTTGCCGCCGTGGGCCCCGGGCTCGGCACGGCGCAGCGCCACGCCGAGGGCGGCCGCATTGGTGTCCTTGTCGAGGACGACCGGAAGACCGAGTCGCGCGGCGAGCGCATCGCGCAGTGGAAAGCCCTCCCACTGCGGCAGGCCCGTGACACGGCCGAGCACACCGCTGCGGTGGTCGAGCGGCCCGGGGCATGCGACGCCGACGCCGATGACCGGCCCCAGTGCGGAGGCGGAGGACGGACCGGTCGCGGACTCGGGGGATGCGCCCGCCGCGGCCTCATACGACCCACCGGCATCAGGCCCGTACGACCCACCGGCCTCAGGCCCGTACAACTCACCGGCATCAGACCCGTACAACCCACCGGCATCAGACCCGTACAACCCATCGGCCTCTGGCCCGTGCGACGCAGCGGCCCCGCCCTCGTCCGGGGTGTCCGTCTCCCGATCGTACGACCTGCCGGAAGCCGCGACCGAACCGTCCCGCAGCAGTTCCCGCACCTCGGTCACGGCCCGCCGCAGCACCGCCTCCTCGCCCGCCCCGAAGTCGAAGGGCACGCGCCGCACCGCGACGGGCTGGCCGGTCACATCCGTGAGGGCCGCCGTCAGCTCGTCCCGGTCCAGGTGCAGCCCGACCGCGCTGCGCGCGCCGCGCACCAGCCGCAGCACCGTGCGCGGCTTGCCGCCCGTCGAGGCGCGGCGGCCCGCCTCGGCCGCCAGGCCCGACTGCCGTAGCCGCGCCGTGATCTTGCTGACGGCCTGAGGGGTCAGTCCGGTCCGTTCCGCCAGCTCCAGGCGGCTGATGCCGCCCTCTCCGGCGGCGCGCAGCAGATCGAGCACAAGCGCGGCGTTGTGGCTGCGCAGTGCGGGCAGATTGGCTCCGGAGTCACCCCTGTTCACGCCGCCATTCTCCCTCCCGCTTGCAGTTTGGCAACACCGTTGCTTAAGTTGCTCCATGACAGGCAACCCGGCAGGCACCCCCGCCACCAGCAGTTCCCCGGGCACCGGCGCGTCCTCCGGCCGCGGCGCGAGCGGTCCGTTCCGCGTGGGACTCGTCGGCTACGGCCTTGCGGGCTCCGTCTTCCACGCCCCGCTCATCGCCGCGACCGACGGCCTCGCCCTCGACACGGTCGTCACCTCGGACCCGAAGCGCCGGGAGCAGGCGCGCGCAGACCACCCGGACGTGAGGTTCGCCGACTCGGCCGACGAGCTGTGGCCGCGCGCCGCCGGGGACGGGGCGGGCCGTACGCGCCGGGACGACGCCCTCGACCTGGTCGTGATCGCCTCCCCCAACCGCACCCACATGCCGATCGCCACGGCCGCGCTGGAAGCCGGCCTTCCGGTCGTCGTGGACAAACCGGTCGCCGGGACGGCGAGTGAGGGGCGTTCCCTGGCGGCGCTCGCCGACGAACGCGGTCTGCTGCTGTCCGTCTTCCAGAACCGTCGCTGGGACGCCGACTTCCTCACCCTCCGCAAGCTCCACGCGGACGGCGACCTGGGCACCGTCCAGCGTTTCGAGTCCCGGTTCGAGCGATGGCGGCCGCAGCTCAAGGGCGGCTGGCGCGAGTCCGGCGATCCGGCCGAGATCGGCGGGCTCCTCTACGACCTCGGGAGCCACCTCGTGGACCAGGCGCTGGTCCTCTTCGGCCCGGCCGTACGGGTCCACGCCGAGTCGGACGTCCGCCGCCCCGGCGCCGAGGCCGACGACGACACGTTCATCGCGATCACGCACGAGAACGGGGTCCGTTCGCACCTGTGGGCCAGCGCCACCGCCGCCCAACTCGGCCCCCGCTTCCGTGTCCTGGGCAGTGCGGCGGGCTATGTGAAGTACGGGCTCGACCCCCAGGAAGCCGCCCTCCGCGAGGGCCTGCGCCCCGCGCCCGGCTGGGGCGCGGAGCCCGAGTCGCTGTGGGGGCGGCTTGGCGCGGGCGAGTCTCCCCTGACCGGCGGCGGCACACCGGTGCCCACGGTCCCGGGCGACTACCCTGCCTATTACGCGGGCGTCGCCGCGGCCCTCCGCGACGGCACCCCGCCGCCGGTGACGGCATACGAGGCAGCGGCGGCCCTGGACGTGCTCCAGGCAGCCCGCGTCTCGGCGCGGGAAGGCCGCACGGTCACGATCGGAGGTGACGCCTGATGGCTCAGGCACCGTCGGATCGAGAGAGTGACGCGGCCCCGGGCGATGCGCCGCACACCGCGGGCACGGACGCCACCGCGGGTACGGACGCCACCGCGGGTACGGCAAGCACCGGGGGCACGGCAAGCACCGCGGGCACGGGCGGACCGACTGGGGACAGTCGACCGGCCACAGGCACGGCCGGACCGGCGGGGGGCGGTGGACCGGCCGCGGGCAGTGGACGGGCCGAGAACGGGCCACCCCCCGGCGGACCGAGCGCCCCGCTGGAGCCCGAGGCCTCCGCCGATCCGCGCGAAGCGGCGGCCAAGCTGATCCCGGAACTCGAAGCGCAGGAGCGGCGGCTCGTCCTGCAGTCCTTCACCCACGAGCACGCCTGGCACCTCGGCTCGATGCTGGTCGAGCTGGCGCGGCTGCGTCACGCCCCCGTCGTGGTGGACATCCGGCGTGGCAGGCAGCAGCTCTTCCACTGCGCGCTGCCGCGCTCCTCGGCGGACAACGACGCGTGGATCGACCGCAAGCGGCGCGTGGTGGAGCGCTACGACGAGAGCTCGTACCTCGTCGGCACCCGGTTCCGCGCCAAGGGCACGACGTTCGAGGCGTCCTCGCGACTGGACCCCGACCGTTACGCGGCACACGGCGGTGCCTTCCCGATCACCGTCGAGGGCGCGGGCGTCATCGGCACCGTGACGGTCTCGGGCCTGCCGCAGGCCGAGGACCATGCGCTCGTGGTGGAGGCGCTGGAGCGCTTCATCGCCGCGGGCCGCATCGAGGGCGTCACCCACTGAGGCGTTCGTACGGGTGCCCGCCCGTACGCCCGTCGTGACGGTCACGACGTTCGTACGGGCGCAGAGCCCGTCGCACCGGGCACGCACAGGCGCACCGGGCTTCCGCAGGCGCACCGGGCTCGTGCAGGCGCAACCCGGCGCCTGCGGAAGCCCGACCACATCACCTGGACGCGGTACGGCTTCGCTAGGCCGCCTTCAACTCCTGCCGCTGGCAGCCCAGTCCGTCGATCTCGAGCTCGACCACATCGCCCGGCCGCAGGTACGGCTTCGGGTCCGGGTGGCCGAGAGCCACGCCCGCGGGTGTGCCGGTGTTGATGACGTCGCCCGGGTAGAGCGTCATGAACCGGCTGAGGTAGCACACCACTTCGCCCACCGGGAAGATCTGGTCGGCGGTCGTGCCGTCCTGCATGACCTCCCCGTTCACGGTCAGCCGCAGCCGCAGCGCCTGCGGGTCGGCGATCTCGTCGGCGGTCACGAGCCAGGGCCCCAGCGGATTGAACGTCTCGCAGTTCTTTCCCTTGTCCCACTGGCCGCCGCGCTCGATCTGGAACTCCCGCTCGGAGACGTCGTGCGCGATCGTGTAGCCCGCGACGTGTGCCTGGGCGGCCTCGGGGGACTCCAGATACCGGGCCGTCCGGCCGATGACGACGGCAAGTTCGACCTCCCAGTCGGTCTTCACGCTGCCGCGCGGCACGAGCACCGGGTCGTCCGGGCCGACGACGGTGTCCGGCGCCTTCATGAAGACGATCGGCTCGGTGGGAATCCGCGCGCCTGTTTCCCGCGCGTGGTCGTGGTAGTTCAGCCCGATGCACACGATCTTGCCGATCCGGCCGACCGGCGGGCCGACCCGCAGCCCGTCGCCGTCCAGTACCGGCAGCTCTCCACTCGCGGCGGCGGACCGGAGGCGTGCGAGCGCCGCCTCGTCCGCGAGCAGCTCGCCGTCGATGTCCCGCACCTGATCCGACAGATCCCGCAGGCTGCCGTTACGGTCCTGCAGCGCCGGGCGTTCCGCTCCGGCCATTCCGACACGCAGCAGCTTCACCGTCACACTCCCGTGGTCGTGTGCCGCCCCGGCGAGCCGCGCTCGCCGGAACGGCCCGGACGATGGGTGCGGCCACCGGCCGAGGATGGTGCGATCCTCCAAGGCCGGTGTTCGCTCCGCAAGACCCGGTTCACGTACTGGACCACTTGACCGACCGGGCCACTGATCGGCTGGACCGCCTGGGCCACTGGACGGGCGGGGCTGACTGGACCGGCTGGACCGGCTGGACCACCAAACCGGGCTGGGCCGTCACCTCGGGGCTACGGCTCCGTCAGCGCGGCTCGTCGCGGCTCCGTCAGCGCGGCTCGTCGCGGTTCCGGCAGCGGGGCTCGTCGCGGCCCGGTCCCCGCGGTGCAGCCAGGCCCTCTCCGCGGCCGACCAGGCCGTGGTCAAGGGGCGGAGAGGAACGCGCGGCAGAGCAGCAGAACCGCGGCGGTCGTGTCGGCCGCGGTCAGCGCCGACGCGACGCCGCTCTCGGCGAGGAGCACCCCCGAGAATGAGGAAGGACAGCAGGCCGACGTACGCACGCCAGCCGCGCACACCACCGAACATCGGGCTCCTCTCCCCCGGACCCCTCTCCATCACCGGGAAACGATCCTGACTGCCGCCCCTGACAACGGAAGTGGCCGCCCGTTCCGCAAGCGCCTCCTGAGGCCGACGTGAGAGCACGCCGCCCGACCCTACTCACCTCCGGCTGAGGCGCGGGACCGGCCTCGGCGCCTCACTGACCACGCACCTCCGCGCGCTGCAGCCGCCCCCAGACGACGAGACGGTACCTGGACGTGTACTCGGGAGTGCAGGTGGTGAGCGTGATGTAGTACCCGCGCTCGTCGAACCCGTACCGCGGACGCACCGAGCTGCGCGGCACCGCGTCGATCACGCTGCCGTCGGCGGCGGAGGTCTGCGGCAGGGTCTTCGCGACGCGGTAGGTGAAGCGGCCCTCGCCCGTATCGACGCGTACGACGTCGCCGGGGCGCAGGCGGCTTATGTACCGGAACGGCTCGCCGTGAGTGTTCCGGTGCCCGGCAAGGGCGAAGTTCCCGGGCTGCCCGGGCTGGGCGGTCTCCGGGTAGTGGCCGACGTAACCGCGGTCGAGGACTCCGGACTTGCTGATGCCCTGGGCGATGGGCGCGGTGACGCCGATCCGCGGAATGCGGAGGACGGCGTAGGCCTGGTCCCAGCGGGGCGGCGCGGACCGTGCCCTGCCGGGGCCAGGCTCCGGAGCCGCCTGGGCCGCCCGTCCCACCGGGGGCACTGAGGACTCGGTACCCGGGCCGGGCCCCCGGCCCCACTCCTCCTCCAGCGCGTGCACCTGGCGCTCGGCACCGGCGCGAGCCTCGCGATTGGTCCACCAGAGCTGGTGGACGACGAGGAGCAGGACGACGAGACCGAAGGTAATGGCGGCCTCGGCGGATCCCCACAGGACGCGGGCGAGCAGCATTCGGGAACCGAACTCCCCCTGCAGTAACCGCTGTTGGGCCCTGCGTTCCGTACGACGGCCGGCGTCCTCGTTCGCGTACGCGCCGACGTACGCCCGCGCAACCGCGTCGGCTCACGCACCCGCACCACCTCCGCCCTCCCGGCGGGCGCACGATAAGCCCTCCCCCTTGAGGCCGCCAGGGATGCCGCGGCTGCTGTCGGAGCGCGGCCGCACGAAGCGCCGGTCCGCTCACCTGCACCACCGGGGACGGCTGCGTGCCCGTCGCAGTACGGTGTGCGCATGCCGCAGGAGACCACCCCCGCCCACCACGCGTCCGAAGCCGAGCGCCTGGAGCGCATCGCGCTGAAGTTCCCGCAGGACGGCGAGCAGTTGCTGCTACAGGCAGCGGCCCACTGGGAACTCGCCGACGAACGCCCCCGGGCCAGTACCCTCTACGACCGGCTGCTCGCCGACAGCCCAAGGAACCCGCTCCTGATCAAGGCGCTCAACGCCGCGAACCTTTGGGAGCACGGCCACGAAGCGGAAGCGCGCGTCCTCATCGACGGCATCCGGGCCGCCGCGCCACGGGACCCGGCACCGTGGGAGATCATCGCCGAGACCCTGGAGGCCCACGACGAGCTCCAGGCCGCCCACGACTGCTTCACGGCCGGAGCGTCCCATCTGATCGACGGCGACGAGGTCCCGTACGAAGCGGGCCTGCTGCTGACCGGCCGCCACCGCGTCCGCCGCCTGCTCGGCAATCCCCACGACGCATGGGACGCCCTCGCCGACGCCCAGCACTCGGGGGACATCCCGCTGGACGAACTCCACGACCCCAAGCGCCTGTGGGCACTCGGCTCGGAAGACCCGGCCGAACTCCGGGCCGAGATCGACCGCCTCCGCGCGGAACTGGGCGAACGCCGCGCCGCACTGTCCCGCCCGTACCCGGTGGCGGTCCTCCACTGGCCGGAGGCGGAACTCACGGAACTCCTCGCGGCCTACCCGACGTTGGCGTCCGAATACCCCTCGCACGAGGAACACCTGACCCGCATAGAGTCCGGGCTCCGCGACCTCTCGTCGACGATGTCGAACCAGACGTTCGGCATCGTCACGGGCACGGTCCCCTCGTACGAGGCCTTCGCGGCCGCGGAACAGACGACCCCGGACGCCGCGGCCCTGCTCCCGGAATACGCCACCAACCTCGCGGCCCGCGGCCGCGCGACCCCGTGGCCTCCGGCCCGGAACGCCCCGTGCTGGTGCGGCTCTGGGCACGCGTACAGGGCATGCCACGGCACGCCGCCGACGGCCTGAGAGGCGCGCCCGGCCGCCACGTACCGTGCGGGGGACAGCTCGCGACGATCCCGTGCCGTCCCCGCGATCCAGAGGAGCCGCCGGCACCTGCGGGGCCCCACGCCTCACAATGGTCGTGTGCAAGCGATCCCCTCCTCACCGTCCGTTTCGGCCCGCATGAGCCGCCAGGCCAGTAGAAACACCACGCCTGAGCTGGCCGTACGTCGACTGCTGTACGCCGCGGGCCACCGCTACCGCCTGCATCGCCCCGTTCCCGGATTCCGCCGTCGCACCATCGACATCGCCTTCCCCGGGCCCAAGATCGCCGTCTTCCTCGACGGCTGCTTCTGGCACGGCTGCCCAGAGCACGCCACCCACCCCAAGGCGAATGCCGAATGGTGGCGGCAGAAGCTGGACCGCAACATGGCCCGGGATCTCGAGACGACGCACAGCCTGACGGCGGTGGGCTGGACCGTCCTGAGATTCTGGGAGCACGAGGATCCCGTCGTGATCGCCCACCGCATTGCAGCTGTTGTGGCCACTGCCCGACGGGCTTGAGGCCGCTCCGATCCCGGCCACTGCCAAGGGTGTCCCCATTACCTTCTTCGTGGCCCCGCAATGGGGCTCCCGGCCTCTGGAGCTGGCATGACTGGGTCCCCCTGTCGAGTGCATGGCCTGGGGGGT
>NZ_JBFAYQ010000033.1:0-78938 GCF_040681345.1 Streptomyces sp. NPDC051776
GGCGGCGGACCAGACCGCGTCCGGCAGCACCCCTCCCGCTGCCCGCACCGCTGTTCCTGCACCGGCTGCCGCGTCACGTGTGGCGCGTACCGCCCACCCACCGACCGGTGGGGCCCTTCGCACGGTACGAGCGCCGTCGAGGTCAGCGCGAGCGCTTGGCCAGCCGCTCCACGTCCAGCAGGATCACGGCCCGCGCCTCCAGGCGCAGCCAGCCGCGGCCGGCGAAGTCCGCGAGGGCCTTGTTGACCGTCTCGCGGGAGGCGCCGACGAGCTGGGCCAGCTCCTCCTGGGTCAGGTCGTGGACGACGTGGATGCCCTCCTCCGACTGCACGCCGAAGCGGCGGGAGAGGTCGAGCAGCGCCTTCGCGACGCGACCGGGCACGTCGGAGAAGACCAGGTCCGACATCGAGTCGTTGGTCCGGCGCAGGCGGCGGGCCACGGCGCGCAGGAGCGCGGTGGCCACCTCGGGCCGCGCGTTCAGCCATGGCTGGAGGTCGCCGTGGCCCAGGCCCAGCAGCTTCACCTCGGTGAGGGCGCTGGCCGTGGCCGTACGCGGGCCGGGGTCGAAGAGGGAGAGCTCGCCGATGAGCTCACCGGGGCCGAGGACCGCGAGCATGTTCTCGCGGCCGTCGGGGGAGGTGCGGTGAAGCTTGACCTTGCCCTCGGTGACCACGTACAGGCGGTCGCCCGGGTCGCCTTCGTGGAACAAGGCGTCGCCGCGGGCCAGGGTGGCCTCGCTCATCGAGGCGCGCAGCTCGGCGGCCTGCTCTTCATCGAGCGCCGCGAACAGCGGGGCGCGCCGCAGAACGTCGTCCACGAGATCTCTCCTTGTCGACATGCACAGGGGACCGTCGTCCCCATGATGCCGGACGGTAAAACTGTGTGATCAAACACAAGTGTGGCGCATCCCCCGCGGAAGCCATACGGCAGGGGTCCGATAGGGGTGCTGATTTCCATCGGCCAGGCCGTTTGTCGGTGCCGGGCCTTACGCTGGCCGGGTGTCCAATACGCCGGTGAGAGCACAGGGCAAGGGGGCTGTACGGGTGAGCGCGTCGCCGAATTCCGCTGTGGGCGAACACGAGCCTGCCAAAGGCAGAAAAGTAGCGAAAAGCGCAAAAGCCAAACCGGAGTCCCGGCTCGCGCTCGTCCGGAGGGCGCGCAGAATCAATCGCGAGCTGGCCGATCTCTACCCGTACGCCCACCCCGAGCTGGATTTCGAGAATCCGTTCCAGCTCCTGGTCGCCACCGTGCTCTCCGCCCAGACCACCGATCTCCGGGTCAATCAGACGACCCCGGATCTCTTCGCCGTCTATCCCACTCCCGAGGACATGGCGGCCGCGAATCCGGAGGAGCTGGAGCAGATCATCCGGCCCACCGGCTTCTTCCGGGCCAAGGCGAAGTCGCTGATCGGCCTCTCCACCGCCCTGCGGGACAATTTCGGCGGTGAGGTTCCGGGGCGCCTTACGGACCTGGTCACCCTGCCCGGTGTGGGCCGCAAGACGGCGAACGTGGTGCTGGGCAACGCTTTCGGGGTCCCCGGCCTGACCGTGGACACCCACTTCGGCAGGCTCGTCCGCCGGTGGAAGTGGACCGAGCAGGAGGATCCGGACAAAGTCGAGGCCGAAATCGCCTCGCTCTTCCCCAAGAGCGAGTGGACCATGCTCTCGCACCGCATCATCTTCCACGGCCGCCGCGTCTGCCATTCCCGCAAACCGGCCTGCGGCGCCTGTCCCATCGCCCCGCTCTGCCCCGCGTACGGCGAGGGCGAGACCGACCCGGAGAAGGCGAAGAAGCTGCTGAAGTACGAGCTGGGCGGCGCGCGGGGCCAGCGGCTGAAGCCCCCGGCCGACTACCCGGGCGAGCCCGCCCTGCCGCTGGGGGCCGCATGAGCCGTCCCCAGGAGACCGTCGGAGGATCCGGCGGGACCTTCGGAGCGTCCGCCGGGACTTCCGGAGCATCAGCCGGGATCTCCGGAGCCTCGGGAGCCTTCGGCGGCGAGACCGGCGAGACCGGCGAGATCGGCGAGATCGGCGAGATCGGCGAGATCACCATCAGCACCGACGGGCTTCCCGAGTGGCTGGGGCCGGTGGTGCGCGCGGCGAAGACAGTGGAGCCGGAGCAGCTGAGCCGCTTTCTCCCGCCCGATTCCGGGGGCCGCGCGTCCGCAGTCCTCATCCTCTTCGGCGACGGCGGGGGAACCGACGGGGGAACCGACGGAGCGGTCACCCCTGCCGCCGGCCGGGCCACCGCCCGTACCGGCGGGGCCGGGGCGCGCGCGGCGAACGGTCACCGGCCCGAGCTGCTCCTCATGGAGCGCGCCGGGACCCTCCGATCACACGCCGGACAGCCGTCCTTCCCCGGCGGTGCCCTCGACCCGGAGGACGGCGATCCGCGGACGGTGGGGCCGCTGCGCGCCGCGCTCCGCGAGGCCTGGGAGGAGACGGGCCTCGACCCCTCGGGTGTCCAGATATTCGGCGTCCTGCCCCAGCTCTACATCCCGGTGAGCGGCTTCGTGGTCACCCCCGTCCTCGGCTGGTGGCGGACGCCGTCACCGGTCGGCCCGGTCGATCCGGCCGAAACCGCCCGTGTGTTCACCGTGCCAGTGGCGGAACTCACGGATCCGGCCAACCGTGCGGTCACCACCCACCCGAGTGGGCACAAGGGCCCCGCGTTCCTCGTCCGGGATGCCCTGGTCTGGGGTTTCACGGCCGGTGTGATCGACCGCCTGCTGCATTTCTCCGGCTGGGAACGCCCCTGGGACCGCACCAAGCACGTCCCGCTCGACTGGAGTGCATGAGACGGTGTCCCGGTGAATGTGCTGGACATCCTTCTGTTGCTCGCCGCCGTGTGGTTCGCCATTGTCGGTTACCGGCAAGGTTTCGTCGTCGGCATCCTGTCGGTGATCGGCTTCATCGGCGGCGGACTCGTTGCCGTGTACCTGCTGCCCGTGATCTGGAACCAGCTCACGGACGAGGCGACTCCGGGGACGGGAGCCGCGGTCGCCGCGGTCGTCGTGGTCATCGTGTGCGCCTCGGTCGGCCAGGCGTTCACCACACATCTGGGCAACAAGCTCCGCCGGTACATCACTTGGTCACCGGCCCGCGCGCTCGACGCGACGGGCGGCGCGGTGGTCAACGTCGTCGCCATGCTGCTCGTGGCCTGGCTCATCGGTTCGGCCCTGGCCGGCACCTCGTTGCCCACGCTCGGCAAGGAGGTCCGCAACTCCAAGATCCTGCTGGGCGTATCGCAGGTGATCCCCGGCGAGGCCAATACCTGGTTCGCGGACTTCAGTTCGGTCCTCGCCCAGAACGGCTTCCCGCAAGTTTTCAGCCCGTTCTCCAATGAGCCCATCACCTCGGTCCCCCCGCCCGACCCCAAGCTGGCGACCAGCCCCGTCGCCACCCGCGCCCAGCGCAGCATCGTGAAGGTCCTCGGCACCGCCCGAAGCTGCGGCAAGGTCCTGGAGGGCACCGGATTCGTCTTCTCGCCGAACCGTGTCATGACCAATGCGCATGTGGTCGGCGGTGTCGACGAGCCGACCGTGCAGATCGGTGGCGAGGGCAAGCTCTACGACGCCCGCGTCGTCCTCTACGACTGGAAGCGCGACGTCGCCGTCCTCGACGTCCCCGGCCTCCGCGCTCCGGCCCTGCAGTTCACCCAGCGCGACGCCGGCACGGGCGACAGTGCGATCGTCGCCGGATTCCCGGAGAACGGCGCGTTCGACGTCCGCGCGGCCCGTATCCGCGGACGCATCGACGCCAGCGGCCCGGACATCTACCACCGCGGCACGGTCGGCCGTGATGTGTACTCCCTCTACGCCACGGTCCGGCAGGGCAACTCCGGCGGGCCGCTGCTGACTCCGGACGGCGGCGTCTACGGCGTGGTCTTCGCCAAGTCGCTCGACGACGCCAACACCGGATACGCCTTGACCGCCGACGAGGTGCGCGAGGACATCGTCAAGGGCCGTACGGCCAAGCGCCGGGTGGACACCCAGGAGTGCGCGCTGTAGACGGCCCTGCAGCAGCAGGCGGGAGCCCCGAGCGAGAAGCGCGCGGTGCCCCATCGGGGCGAGCGGGAAGGCAGGGCGGCGCCGTCGGACACGGGCGGACGAACCGGCCCGAGGCCGTGCCGACTGTCGCCCTGGACCGCCCTAGCCGCGTGGGTGGCGCAACCGCGCCGACACCCAGCGAGCGCGGCGCCTGAGAATGCGCGGAATGCCTAGCTGAAGATCGGAAACCCGGCCGGGGCGTCCCGCGACGATCACCCCCTTGGGGGCAGTGCGCGCGGTGGCGGCGCGGCGGCTACGAGCTGTGGTGTCCCGGGGAGCGGCCCCCGTACTCCCTGCGTCATGGGAGTCGTGCGTCCAACCCATACCGGGAAGCGTGCCCGTGACGAAGGGTCGGTAACCGCCTCCCGGACCGCCAATCGGCCTATGCGCGCGGCAATTGGCGTTCGTAGGAAGGTTGTACGGCCAAGGCTTCGCCGGGCCTGCCGGGAACGGGCCCCGGACGCAACGTGCGCCGCCGTCAGCGGTCCGGTTCGGGGTCCTTCAGCCAGTTGATGAGTTCGGCCGTGAACGCGACGGGGTCCTCCTCGTGGGGGAAGTGCCCGAGCCCGTCGAACAGCCGCCAGCGGTACGGCGCCTCGACGTACTCCCCGGATCCCGCGGCGCTCCGCGTGCGCATCACCGGGTCGAGCGACCCGTGCAGATGGAGCGTTGGCACGCGTACGGGCCGCTTCATCCGCCGGTTGAACTGGATCCCGTCCGGCCGTGCCATCGACCGGACCATCCACCGGTACGGCTCGATCGAGCAGTGCGCCGTGGACGGGATGCTCATCGCCCGCCGGTAGACGTCCAGAACCTCCGCCTCGGGCGGGCGGGGTCCGGACCACTCCTGGATGAGCTGTCCGACCAGCGCCGAGCCGTCGGCCGTCAGCCGCCGCTCCGGGATCCATGGCCGCTGGAAGCCCCAGATGTGGCTGCCGGCCGCCGACTGCCGGGCGTCGACGAGCATGGCCGAGCGCCAGCGCCGCGGATGCGGCATCGAGCAGACCGCGAGCCGCCGGACGAGCTTCGGCCGCATCGCCGCGGCCGTCCAGGCCAGGTAGCCGCCCAGGTCATGGCCGAGGAGCGCGGCGTCCGGCTCGCCGAGGGACCGGATCACTCCGGTCACGTCGAGGGCGAGGTTCGCGGGGTCGTAGCCCCGGGGCGTGCGGTCGCTGCCGCCCACGCCGCGCAGGTCCATGGCCACCGCGCGGAAGCCCGCTTCGGCGAGCGCGGTGATCTGGTGGCGCCACGTCCACCAGAACTGCGGGAAGCCGTGCAGCAGCAGCACCAGCGGGCCGTCGCCGGCCTCGGCGATGTGGAAGCGGGCGCCGTTGGCGGCCACGTTCCGGTGGGTCCAGGGGCCGTCGGGCCGTACGACCGAGGCGGGGGTTTCGGGGACGGTCATACGGACGAGCGTGTCACAGTCGCGTCGGCGGGGAGGGCACCGGCCGGGCGGGGATGCGGCCGTACGTGCTGCAGCACCGCTGCCGACTTCCTGGCCGAGGCCATCGACTTCTCGGGCTTCTTCACCTTCTTGAACTTGGCGACGGCGAAGAGCCCGAGCACGGCCGCGATGAGCAGATATGCCGCGCCCACGATCAGGAAGGACCAGGCCAGGCCGAGACCCAGGTTGTGGATGCCGTACGCGGCGGCGAAGCTCAGCACCGGCAGGGCGAACAGCGCCAGGATCCCGGCCGCCGTGATCGCTCCGCCTCCGATGCTCGCGCGCTTGACGTCCTGGCGGATCTCGGCCTTGGCCAGGGCGATCTCGTCGTGCACCAGGGCGGACAGATCGGCCGTCGCCTTGGCCACCAGCCGGCCGAGGTTGCGGTCGCCGTCCTGCTCGACTGCGCTCATCGCTGTGTCCCTCTTCTCTTCTCAGCTGCTTCCGTTGGTTCCGTGCACGGGGCCGCTCGCTCCGTCGAGTGTGCCGGACGGCCGGTCGCCCTCCAGATCATGCCGGACCGTCGTCGTTCGTGCCTCGGGCGGCGGCCGCTTCGGCACGCCGCCGGTGTTCCGCGGCCTTCGCTTCGTGGATGGCGGCCATCCGCAGGTGGTACTCCGGGTTGTCCATCTCGTAGATGTCGGGGATGCCGTCGTGGTCCTCGTCGCGCTCCTCATCCTCGTACAGCTTGCGGTACTTGACGTCGCGAAGCTTGAGCAGCACGGTCGCGAGCAGCGCCGCGACGAGTGAGCCGACGAGCACGGCGGCCTTCACCTCATCGGTGAGAACGGGGGCGCCGGGGAACGCGAGGCCGCCGATGAGGAGCGCCACGGTGAATCCGATGCCGGCGAGCGAGGCGACGGCGAAGACGTCGGCCCACTCCAGGTCCTCGTTCAGTTCGGCGCGGGTGAAGCGGGCCGCGAGCCAGGAGCCACCGAAGACGCCGATGGTCTTGCCTGCGACGAGGCCGAGGACGACGCCCAGCGGCTCCGGTGTGGTGAATACGTCGGTGAGGGCGTCCCCGGAAATCGTCACCCCGGCCGCGAAGAGGGCGAACAACGGCACCGCGATGCCCGCCGAGAGAGGCCGCACGAGGTGCTCGATGTGCTCCCCGGGCGACTGCTTCTCGCCATCCCGGACCGTGCAGCGGAGCATCAAGCCCATCGCGACACCGGCCACGGTTGCGTGCACACCGCTCGCGTGCATCAACCCCCAGATGACCAGGGCCAGTGGCACATGGACGTACCAGCCCCGTACGCCCCTGCGCTGCAGGAACCAGAACAGGACCAGTCCGGCGACGGAGAGGCCGAGCGGCAGGAGGTGGATGTCGGTGGTGAAGAAGACCGCGATGATCAGGATCGCGAACAGGTCGTCGACGACGGCGAGGGTGAGCAGAAAGGCGCGCAGTGCGGACGGCAGGGAGGTGCCGATGACAGTGAGGACCGCGAGTGCGAACGCGATGTCGGTGGCGGTCGGAACGGCCCAGCCGTCCAAGTCCCCGCCGCCGCCCGCGTTCACGGCGGCGTAGACCAGCGCCGGGGCGACCATGCCGCACGCCGCCGCGACGACGGGGAGGGCCGCCGCCTTCGGGTCGCGCAGTTCGCCGGCGACCAGTTCGCGCTTGAGCTCGATCCCGGCGACGAAGAAGAAGACGGTCAGCAATCCGTCCTGCGCCCAGGTTCCGACCGGGAGGTGGAGGCGCAGCGCCGCCGGGCCGAAACTGAAGTCCCGGACGTCCTCGTACACATGACTGAGCGGGGTGTTCGCGAGGATCAGCGCGGCGACCGCGGCGGCCAGGAGGAGAACGCCGCCCACGGTCTCGGCGCGCAACGCGTCACCCACGAACGTCCGCTCGGGGAGCGAGAGCCGTCCGAGAAACTTACGGGAAGGGGGCGCGGGCACGGGTTCATCCTCCGGTCTGCGACGGCGAAGGCCCTCGGCCGAGCACACGGCGCGAGTACCTGCCGACCAGACTTCCCGGCGCACCCTGACTTCTTGTCGCAATCCTGACGCGACTGCCGTCCAGCTTAGCCGGAACGGGTGAGGGGCGCCCCGCCGCGGCGGAGCGCCCCTCGATCCGTACCACCGTCGCCGGTCCCGTCAGTCCTCGCTGGGTGCGGACGGGAGCTTGCTCTGGATCAGCTCCATCACGGAGGAGTCCGTGAGTGTGGTGACATCGCCGAGCGTGCGGTTCTCGGCCACATCGCGCAGCAGACGCCGCATGATCTTGCCGGAGCGGGTCTTGGGCAGCTCGGCCACCGGCAGGATCCGCTTGGGCTTGGCGATCGGGCCCAGGGCCTTGGCGACATGGGACCGCAGCTCGTCCACCAGTCCCTCGTCCTCGGACGCGGTCCCGCGGAGGATCACGAAGGCGACGATCGCCTGGGTGGTCTGCGGGTCGGTCGCGCCGACGACCGCGGCCTCGGCGACCTTCGGGTGCGAGACGAGCGCCGACTCGACCTCGGTGGTCGAGATGTTGTGGCCGGAGACCAGCATGACGTCGTCGACGCGGCCGAGCAGCCAGATGTCGCCGTCGTCGTCCTTCTTGGCACCGTCGCCCGCGAAGTACCGGCCCTCGAACCGGGACCAGTACGTGTCCTTGTAACGCTGGTCGTCGCCCCAGATGGTGCGGAGCATCGACGGCCACGGCTCGGTCAGGACCAGGTAGCCGCCGGCACCGTCGGGAACCTCGCGGGCCTCGTCGTCGATGACGGTCGCGGCGATACCGGGCAGCGGGATCTGGGCCGAACCAGGCTTGGTCTCGGTGACGCCCGGCAGCGGGCTGATCATGATGCTGCCGGTTTCGGTCTGCCACCAGGTGTCGACGACGGGCGTCCTGTCCCCGCCGATGTTCTTGCGGTACCAGATCCAGGCCTCGGGGTTGATCGGCTCGCCCACCGATCCCAGGACGCGGAGGCTGCTGAGGTCGAACTTGGCCGGGATGTCGTCGCCCCACTTCATGCAGGCGCGGATCGCGGTCGGGGCCGTGTAGAGGATCGTGACACCGTACTTCTGCACGATCTCCCACCAGCGGCCCTGGTGTGGGGTGTCCGGGGTGCCCTCGTAGAGGACTTGGGTCGCGCCGTTGGAGAGCGGCCCGTAGACGATGTAGGAGTGGCCGGTCACCCAGCCGACATCGGCGGTGCACCAGTAGACGTCCGACTCGGGCTTGAGGTCGAAGACGGCGTGGTGGGTGTACGAGGTCTGGGTGAGGTAGCCCCCGGTGGTGTGCAGGATTCCCTTCGGCTTCCCGGTGGTGCCGGAGGTGTACAGGATGAACAGCGGGTGCTCGGCGTCGAACGCCTCGGGCGTGTGCTGCTCGGGCTGGCGGTCCACGACCTCGTGCCACCACACGTCGCGGCCCTCGGTCCAGTCCACGTCCTGGCCGGTGCGGCGGACGACGAGAACGCTGCGGACGTTCTCCGTGCCGGGTCGGGTCAGCGCCTCGTCCACGGCGGGCTTGAGAGCGGAGGGCTTGCCGCGGCGGTGGCCGCCGTCCGCGGTGATGACGACGCGGGCGTCGGCGTCCTGGATGCGGGTGGCGAGCGCGTCCGCGGAGAAGCCGCCGAAGACGACGGAGTGCGGGGCACCGATGCGGGCACAGGCCAGCATCGCCACGACAGCCTCCGGGATCATGGGCAGATAGATGGCGACCCGGTCCCCGGCCCGGACGCCCAGCTCGGTCAGGGCCCCGGCGGCCCGGGAGACGTCGCGCTGCAGCTCGGCGTACGTGATGGCGCGCGTGTCACCCGGCTCGCCCTCGAAGTGGATGGCGACCCGGTCCCCGAGGCCGTTCTCCACATGCCGGTCGACGCAGTTGTACGCGACGTTGAGCTTGCCGTCGGCGAACCACTTGGCGAAGGGCGGGTTGGTCCAGTCGACGGTCTCGGTGGGTTCTGTGGCCCAGGTCAGCCGGCGCGCCTGCTCGGCCCAGAAGCCCAGTCGATCAGCCTTGGCCCGTTCGTACGCCTCCGCGGTGACATTCGCTGCGGAGGCGAGACCGGCGGGCGGGGCGAACCGCCGCTCCTCCTTCAACAGGTTGGCCAGGCTCTCGTTGCTCACGGCATCTCCCAATCCCGGGGTGACTTGTTCCCACGGCATAGCTCATCAGTCAGTCGGCCAGGTGACAAGGGTTTCCGGATAAATTGGTTTAGACCTGTTGAAGGTGCTGGTGAGCGCGGGGTAGGGAGGTTCGATCACGCCGGATCCGGCTCCTCCGCGGGTTCCGGCTGGGTGGGGGCCACGGGCGCGAAGACCTCGGCGTTCTCGTCGAGCAGATAGGCCTGAGCCTCGCCCACGTGGAAGTACATCCCGTGCAGCTCGAGGGAGCCGTCGGCCAGCCGGTGCGCCACCGACTCGTGCGCGGCCAGATGCTCGAGCTGTTGCACGACATTGGTCAGGCACAATTCCTCGACGCGGTCGGTCGCCTCCCTGCCTTCGATCCGCGGAGCCGGCTGCCCCCGCTGTCCGGTCAGCCGTTCCAGGCTGGGCAGGCCGTGGCGGAGCCACCGTCCCAGTGAGGTGTCTCGGTTGTCCGGCATCACACCGAGGAGCGCCTTCATGGCGCCGCAGCCGGAGTGCCCGCACACCGTGATGCTGCGGACCTCCAGAACGTCGACCGCGAACTCGATGGCGGCCGCCACCGAGTCGTCTCCGTTCTCCACAGCCCCGGGTCCGCCGTTCGTACCGGGCCCGGCAGCGGGCGGCCCCGCGGACGGCGGCACCAGGTTCCCCACGTTCCGCACGGTGAACAGGTCGCCCGGACCACTGCTCGTGATCATGCTGGTGACCAGCCGGGAGTCCGCGCACGTCAGAAACAGCTGCGAGGGGCGCTGGCCCTCCCGGGCCAGGCGGGCCAGCTCCTCACGAACCAGTGGCGCGGTGTTCCGCTGGAACGCGCTGAGCCCGCTGGCGAGTTGACGGTTCCCCTCGCGGCTCCCGACGCCGCCGAACCCGGTCGCAGCCGACGGCTGCGTACAGGCGTGGTTGCGCCAAGGGGTCCAGGGACGGCAACTGTGCACAGCCGCGGACGCCGGCTCGGCGATTCTGCTTCCCCGGCCGCTGATCCCGACGGCCCCGCCATGCGCCGTGTGCGCGTCCTGCCAGCCCTGCAGCGCCTCGTACGCCGCGTGGTCCATGAACGAGCCGTGCAGCTCGACCACCGCACACGCCCCGTCCGGCACCTGACTCAGGATCCGGCTGAGCCTCGGGACCGCCAGGAAGGTCAACTGCCCCCGTACCAGCACCCGGTACGCGCCGTCCTCCCGCTCCTCGACCGTGATACGTGTATGGGCCAGCCGGTGCAGCGCGACCGCCACCGCGACGGCGATGCCCATCGCCACGCCCTCCAGCACGCCGAACAGCACGACGGCCGTCGTCGTCGCCGCGTACACCAGAACCTCGCGGTGGCGCCGGACGCTTCGGATGTGGGTCAGATTGACCATCTGCACGCCCACCACCATGACCAGCGCGGCGAGCACGGCCAGCGGGATCAGCTCCAGAACACCGACCAGCAGCCCCGCGGCCAGCAGCACCCAGACGCCGTGCATCACCGACGACGCGCGGCTGACCGCACCGGCCCTGACGTTCGCCGTGCTGCGGACGGCCACACCGGTGATCGGCAGTCCTCCCAGGAGACCCGACACGACGTTCGCCGTGCCCTGGCCACGCAACTCCCGGTCCAGATCGGCGCGTGGCACGCGCACGTCCGGGGCGTTCTTCCGCGCTGCCGTCATCTTGTCGACGGCCACGGCGGAGAGCAGCGACTCCACGCTCGCCACCAGGGTGATCGTGAGAACCGCGGCGATCATCCCCAGTACGGGACCGTGCGGCGCTTCGGGCAGTGCATGGCTGCGCCAGGAGGGCAGCTCGACCTGCGGCAGGTGCAGACCGGCCACTACGGAGCACGCCGTCGCGAGCGCGACGGCCGCCAGGGCTGCGGGTGCCTTGCGGAGGAGGCGGCCCCCCTTCCCGGGCAATCGCGGCCAGAGCAGCAGCGTAGCCACGGTGATCACACTGACCGACAGCGCCCCCGGATGCAGATCCATCAACTGACCTGGCAGGGCCATGGCGTTGGCGATCGCTGAGCTCTGAGGGCTGTCGCCGAGCACGACATGGAGCTGCGCGAGCGCGATGGTGGCCCCGATGCCCGCCAGCATGCCGTGCACGATGGCGGGACTGACCGCCAGAGCCGATCTCGCCACCCGGGCCCAGCCCAGGGCGACTTGGGAGACCCCGGCGATCACGGTGAGGGCGCACGTGATGCGCCAGCCGTACTGATGGATCAGATCCGCGGTGACCAGGGTGAGACCTGCGGCCGGTCCGCTGACCTGCAGCGGCGTGCCGCCGAGCAGACCCGCCACGATGCCGCCGACCGCCGCCGCGACCAGGCCTGCCTGGAGCGGGGCACCGGTGGCCAGGGCGATGCCGAGCGAGAGCGGCAGCGCGATGAGGAAGACGGTGATCGAGGCCGAGAGGTCGGCGGGGTGGACAGGGAAGCGGCTGCCGGGTCGGCGGTCGCGAAAGCCGGCCGACGAACTCCGGGCCGACGATACGGAGTTCGGCTCGGTCAGGCCGGGCGCCTGAGTCCGCGCGGAGCGATGCGCGGCACTGGGGCCTTCGAGGGGGGTGGGCGAGCAGGCAGACATGGTTCCCGTCTCCTCCGGGGCGACGCGGTCGCGATCAGGCGGCCGTGGGTCACGGCATGCAGCGGCGGGATGACAATCCTCAACACTCGGTAAAAGAATCGTAACGCAAGGTAAAGGCCCAGAATATCCATTAGGGGCAAATTGCCCTGTAGTTACGTCAATCGAGTGAATATGTATATTCTTCAGCCTGTCGTACAAATCCTCCGTCTCGGTCATGCGACGGTGTGTCGCGGTGATGTCCGCACGCGCGAGGAGGAGAGGTGCTATGGCAGCCCCGAAGAAGGTGCTCCTGGGTGTCGCCACATCGGCGATGGCCCTGGCGGTCGGCAGTTGCTCCGGAGGTGACGTTGCGAAGCGGGACCGGAGCGAAGAGCAGAAACGTTTCTCCGTGCCCAAGGGGCCGACCGCCTCCAAGGTCCGGCTGCTCGGTGACGGGTCCACGGCGGACACGGGACGCCAGCCCCTGCAGCCCGCGGTCGCCAAGCTGCGCCCCGGTGAACGGCCGCCGCAGTTCGTGGTGTTCTCCTGGGACGGCGCGGGCGAGGACGGCCAGAAGCTGTTCTCGCACTTCCGCAAGGTCGGCAAGAAGTACGACGCGCGCATGACCTACTTCCTCAGCGGCGTCTATCTCGTGCCCTACGAGAAGCGTGACCTCTACGCTCCGCCGCAGCACGAGCGCGGCGCGTCCGACATCGGCTTCAACGACGTCAAAGGTGTCCGCGACACCCTGGAGCAGATCCGCCTCGCCTGGCTCGAGGGCAACGAGATCGGCACCCACTTCAACGGCCACTTCTGCGGCCCCAACGGCGGCGTCGGCACCTGGTCCCCCGCCGAGTGGAAGAGCGAGATCGAGCAGGCGGAGGGATTCGTCAAACGCTGGCGTACCAACGCCGGCCTGAAGAAGGACGCCCCGCTTCCCTTCGACTACAGCAACGAACTGGTCGGCGGCCGCGCACCCTGCCTCGAAGGCCAGCGGAACCTGATCCCCGCGGCCAAGAAGATGGGCTTCCGCTATGACGCCAGCTCATCCGGCGGCCGTCAGGTCTGGCCAGGCAAGATCAACGGCCTCTGGGACTTCCCCCTGCAGGAAGTCCCTTTTCCGGGCCGCAGGTTCGAAACGCTGTCGATGGACTACAACTTCCTCGCCAACCAGTCGGGGACGACCAAGGGCGACCCCTCGCAGCACAAGATGTGGGGCAAGCAGATGCGCGACGGGCTCCTGGCCGCCTTCGATCGGGCCTACAACGGCAACCGCGCCCCGCTGTTCATCGGCAACCACTTCGAGTCCTGGAACGGCGGCACCTATATGCGCGCCGTTGAGGACATCATCAAACGGGTGTGCCGCAGGGACGGCGTGCGTTGTGTGACCTTCAAGCAGCTCAGCGACTGGCTGGACGCACAGGACCCCGCCGTACTGGCCCGGCTGCGCTCACTCGAGGTCGGCGAGGAGCCCGCGGAGGGGTGGGAGCTCTTCATGTCCGACCGGCCCGTTGCCCCCGCGGGCGCCACGTCGTCCGTCACCGGCCGGTCGCCGGGCAAGGTGTCCGGCAAGGGGCCGACGCCCAAGGCCAAGTCGTCGTCGCAACGCCCGTCCGACCGAGCCCTGCCTGGGGAGGAGCGGGCCGCCGTCAGGGCCAAGTCGGCGCCCGAGCACGGGGCTTCGGGGAAGCACCAGCCGTCAAAGCTGCAGTCGCCGGGCAAGAAGGCGCGGGACGCGTCCCGTTCGGCGATCAAGTGGCTGCCGGTCGAGGCCCAGGCCGTCGCGGTCCGCTCGGACGGGCCCCGTCCGGCGCGAGACGGTGCGCCGGCTCCGAAGTCCCGGTCGGCGGTCAAGCGGGCTGAGGAGCGGGACTAGGCGCGGGACGCCGGTCCGTGGCGAGGCTCTCGTCGAGCGTGAAGGCGGGGTCGACCTGGGCGGCCAGGTCGGCACCCGTCTTCGCGTTGCCCCAACTCTCGGCGTTCTTCAGGTGGAAGTGGACCATCTGGCGGGTGTAGCGCTCCCAGTCGCGCCGGTCGTACGAGGCGTCGGCGGTCTCGTGCAGAGTCCGCAGCGCGGCGCGGTTGGCGGGCTCGAGCGTGTCGAAGCGCGGAGGGCGGCCCTTCTCCATCGCGCGCACCCAGTCGGAGTGCCCGAAGGTGACGAGCAGGTCGTCCCCCACCTCCTCGCGCAGGAAGCCGACATCGTCCGGTCCCTGCACCTTGTTGCCGACCACATGCAGCGCGACGCCGAAGTCGCGGGCGTACTCCTTGTACTGGCGGTAGACGGCCACGCCCTTGCGGGTGGGCTCGGCCACCAGGAAGGTCGTGTCGAAGCGGGTGAACATCCCGGAGGCGAAGGAGTCGGAGCCGGCCGTCATGTCGACGACGATGTACTCGTCCCGGCCGTCCACCAGGTGGTTCAGGCAGAGTTCGACCGCCCCGACCTTGGAGTGGTAGCAGGCGACGCCGAGGTCGGACTCGGTGAAGGGGCCGGTCGCCATCAGACGCACGTCCGTGCCACCCTCGAGTTCCAACTGGCGGGCGCAGGCGGCGTAGACGGGATTCTCCTCACGGATCCGCAGCAGACGGGAGCCCTCACCCGGCGGGGTCGTTTTGATCATGGTCTCGGCGGAGGCGATCCGTGGATTCGTGCCGCGCAAGTAGTCCTTGATCAACGGCAAGCGGGCGCCCATCGCGGGCAGCTTCGCGGCCTCGTCCTCGTCGAGGCCCAGGGCGGGGCCCAAGTGCTGGTTGATGTCGGCGTCCACGGCCATGACCGGGGTGCCCGACGCGGCGAGGTGGCGGATGAACAGCGAGGACAGCGTCGTCTTGCCGCTGCCGCCCTTCCCTACGAAAGCGATCTTCATGTTCACCTAGACTAGGCCGCCCCCGGCGTGCGGGAAGTGATCTCCGTGAGGAAGACCACTCCTTCGAGGGGTGAGATCGCTGAGGTGCGTAGGCTCCTGCCCATGAGTACGAATGCCGATCCGCTCGCCGCTCTGGCCGGTCTTCCGGGCGTGGCCGACTCCGTCGACTCCATGCGCAAAGCCGTGGACCGGGTCTACGGTCACCGGGTGATGCGCCGCCGCAGCAACGAGATCACTTCGGAGGCGGCGCTGCGCGGAGCGCGCGGCTCGGCGGCGTTGTCGGGTGCGGACTGGGCTCTCGAAGAGGTGCGCCGCCGCAGCGACTTCGGCGGCGAGGGCGAGCCGCGGACGGTCGGAGCGGCGCTGCGGCTGACGGCCGAGGCCGGCCAGTTGCTCGGCGTCTGGCGCCAGTCCCCGGTGCGGGCCCTGGCCCGTCTGCATCTGGTTGCGGCGGGTGGCTCCGCGCCGGACGACACCGTGGGCCGTCCGCGGCAGGCCGGCGAACAGGTCGCGGAGCCGCTCGTGACACTTCCCCTCCCGGACGGCGACGAGGTGGCGGGCCGGCTGGAAGGGCTGGCGGACGTGCTCCTCGCCGGGACGGAGGCGCCGGCGCTCGTCACGGCGGCGGTGGTGCACGGCGAACTGATGGCGTTGCGGCCGTTCGCCTCGTCCAACGGGCTGGTGGCGCGGGCCGCGGAGCGGATCGTTCTCGTGGGCAGCGGACTGGACCCCAAGTCGATCTGCCCGGCGGAAGTCGGGCACGCGGAGTTGGGGGTCGAGGAGTACGTCAGCGCGCTGGGGGGCTACGCGTCCGGTACGCCGGAGGGGATGGCGCGGTGGATCACGCACTGCGGACGCGCGGTGGAGCTGGGGGTCAGGGAGAGCACGGCTGTGTGCGAGGCGCTGCAGCGCGGCGCCGCCTGAGCGGGGCGGTAACGCTGAGCGTTGGGCCTCGGATGGGGAGGGCCGGTTGGGGACCGTACGGGGCGGAGCATGCGGGAGCGAAGCGCAGGGGGCGGAGGCGGGCCGGGAACGTGCTGCCGAACCGGACTGCGCCGGAGGCGCCCGAGGTGCCCAGGGGCACTGGAATCGGTGATTCCTGAAACAGAGTTGCGGCGGTACCAATTGGTACCGCCGCTGGCATGTCCGTCCGGTTACCAGTGCGTGCTCGATATTCGCCCATCAGGTCGGGAACTTTGCCCGTCACCTGGTGCGGCGGGCCCGTATTCGACGGGTCGGCGTCGCGTGGGTGCCCGACTTCCATGCGCGGTCCGTGGGGCCTCGGTGCGTTAACGGGAAGATCCTCCCGGAAATCCCTGGTCTCGCGGGCCGTTACGTTCTTTGTACTACTGCCGCAGATTAAGCGGAAGTCCCGACTGCAGATCTTTACTTTTAACTTCAAATACGGGCATAGGCGGCGCGGCGGCGGCTCGCATACCAGACGAGACCGGCCGTCGCGGCGGCCGCACCCACCGCCGCCGCGACGGCGAGGTACGGGCGTGGCGGCATGGACAGCAACGGCAGCCGCTGCTTGAGCCGGACGGGACGGTTGAAGGTGAGCACCGGCCAGCCGCGGGTGGCAGCCTCGCGACGGAGGCCCTTGTCCGGGTTGACGGCATGCGGATGACCGACGGCCTCGAGCATCGGGATATCGGTCACGGAGTCGCTGTACGCGTAGCAGCGCGCCAGGTCGTAGCCCTCGCTCTCGGCCAGCTCGGCGATGGCTTCCGCCTTGGTCGGCCCGTAGCAGTAGTACGCGATCTCGCCCGTGAAGCGGCCGTCCTCGACCACCATGCGAGTGGCCACCACGCGGTCGGCGCCGAGCAGCTCGCCGATCGGCTCGACCACCTCCGCGCCGGAGGTGCTCACGATCACGACGTCGCGGCCTGCGGTGTGGTGCTTCTCGATGAGGGAGGCCGCTTCGTCGTGGATGATCGGGTCGATCAGTGCATGCAGGGTCTCGGCCACTATCTCCCGCACCTGCTGGACGTTCCAGCCACGGCACAGGTCGGAGAGGTACTGGCGCATCCGCTCCGTCTGATCGTGGTCGGCACCGCCGATGAGATAGACGAACTGCGTATAAGCGGTGCGCAGTACGTCCCTGCGATTGATCAGCCCGCCTTGGTAGAAGGACTTGCTGAAGGTCAGCGTGCTCGACTTGGCAATGACTGTCTTGTCGAGGTCGAAGAAGGCGGCAGTGCGCGGCAAGGAGTGGTTTTCCACGAGGGTGAGCATAGGCGCCCGCCATTCGGCGTAAGCTGTGGCGCGTGGGTTTGCCTGAGAAGGCTCTCGGGTACACCATGGAAGTCACGGATCGTTCGCGACCGTGCTAACCCGGTCCGGCTCCTCCCCCCCCCGAGTCGGCCGTGGGGACGACCCCCGCTCTCCCCCCCGGCGGGGGTCGTCGCATGTCCGGACGCATCTTCGCTGTCCACCGCTCATCTTGCCGCCCTTCCGCGCCGTGCGCGCTGCCGGCGTCGACCACCGTGGCACGTTACGGAGCGTGATCGCGAGGCTGCGCAGGGGGAGTCACCGGGACAGGTGAGAGGGATATTCACAACCAACGAGTTGTCCACAGTATTTGACCAAGATCCCCACGTTTTCACGGATCACTGCACGGTGATTCCCCGCGGTGTTCGCGGAGTGAGAGTGCGAAGTGAGAGGGGACGGGGATCGTGACGGGATCCACCACATCCGATGCGCAGCAGGCTGCCGGCGGGGCGCCGGGCAGGCCGCTGATCGTCTCGGAGGACGAGCGCCTGCTCGACGATCTGCTGCGCCTGTGCGCGGCAGCCGGCGCGGAGCCGGAGGTCGCAGCGGGGATGCCTGCTGAGCGGGGGCGCTGGGAGCGGGCGCCGCTGGTCCTCGTCGGGGACGACGCGGCGCACCGCCTGCAGGGTGTGGTGCGCAGAGAAGGGGTGCTGCTCATCGGCCGGGACCTCGACGACCACGCGGTCTGGCGGCAGGCCGTGGTCATCGGCGCGGACCATGTCCTTCGCCTGCCCGACGCCGAGGCATGGCTCGTGGACCGGATCGCCGACGCGGCGGAGGGCGCCGGTCGGCAGGCCCTGACCGTGGGTGTGATCGGCGGGCGCGGCGGGGCGGGTGCGAGCACGCTGGCCTGCGCGCTCGCACTGAGCGCGGCCCGCTCGGGCCGGCGCACGATGCTCATCGACGGCGACCCGCTGGGAGGCGGTCTCGATGTGCTGCTGGGCGGTGAGGCGGCGGAAGGTCTTCGGTGGCCGGCCTTCGCCGAGTCGCGGGGCCGGTTGGGTGGCGGGGCGCTGGAGGAATCGCTGCCCGAGCTGCACTCGCTGCGCGTCCTGAGCTGGGATCGCGGAGATTCGGTCGTCGTCCCGCCGGAGGCGATGCGCGCAGTGCTGTCCGCCGCTCGGCGGCGCGGTGGTGTCGTGGTCGTCGATCTGCCCCGCCGGGTGGACGACGGGGTGGCCGAGGTGCTCGCCCAGCTCGATGTCGGGCTGCTCGTGGTGCCCGCGGAGCTGCGGGCCGTCGCGGCGGCTCACCGGGTGGCGGCGTCGGTGGGTCCGGCGGTGCGGGATCTGCGGGTGGTGGTGCGCGGCCCGTGCGGCTCCGGGCTCGACGACGAGGAGATCGCGCGGCTGCTGGACTTGCCCCTTGCCGGCGAACTCGCCGCTGAGCCGGGGCTGTTGGGCGCATTCGGCGCCGGTGCTCCACCGGGGAGCAGTGTGCGGGGTCCACTCGCGAAGTTCTGTTCGCGGTTCTGGTCGCAGGCTCTGCCGGATGCGGGATCGACCTCCGCCAGGCCAGGTGCGCAGTCCCGGGTCGGCGCGCAGATTTCCGCAGTCGAGGCCGGTGGCCAGGGCGGGAGTGTGACGGGATGAGCGTGATGACACCTGCGGCCGCTGCTTTGTCGCCGCAGTTGGTGGAGGCCGTGCGGTTGCGGCTCGCGGAGACCGGCGCCGAACCGACGCCGGCGCGCGTGGCTGCCGTACTACGGGAGCAGGGGCGGCTGCTGGGCGATACCGAGGTGCTCGGTGTGGTCACGCGGCTGCGATCGGAGCTGGTCGGCAGCGGTCCTCTGGAGCCCCTGCTCGCCGCACCGGACGTCACCGACGTACTGGTCTCGGCGCCGGATCAGGTCTGGGTGGACCGTGGACTCGGCCTGGAGCGCGCGGACGTGCGCTTCGCCGACGCGGGTGCCGTACGCAGGCTCGCACAGCGTCTCGCCGCGGTTGCGGGACGGCGGCTGGACGATGCCCGGCCATGGGTGGACGCCCGGCTGCCGGACGGGACGCGGCTGCACGCGGTGCTGCCGCCGGTTGCCGTCGGTTCGACGTGCCTGTCCTTACGGGTGGTGCGCCCCAGAGCCTTCGACCTGGCGGAGCTCGTCGCCGCCGGCACAGTGCCGCCGGGAGGCGAGCGGCTGCTCGCGGCAATGCTGGACGCGCGCCTGTCCTTTCTCGTGAGTGGCGGGACGGGCTCCGGCAAAACCACACTCCTCAGCACGCTACTGGGCCGTGTCGGTCCGGAGGAGCGGATCGTTCTGGCCGAGGACTCCGCGGAGTTGCGCCCCGACCATCCGCATGTGGTGCGGCTCGAGGCGCGTCCGGCGAACCAGGAGGGCACCGGCCGCGTCACCTTGCGGGACCTGGTGCGGCAGGCGCTGCGCATGCGGCCCGACCGGCTCGTGGTCGGTGAAGTCCGGGGGCCCGAGGTTTTGGACCTGCTGATGGCACTCAACACCGGCCATGAGGGCGGATGCGGCACGGTGCATGCCAATGCCGCCACGGACGTTCCCGCGCGGCTCGAGGCCCTCGGCTCGACGGCGGGGCTGGACCGGGCGGCGCTGCACAGCCAGTTGGCGGCGGCGCTGTCGGCGGTCATCCATCTGGTACGGGACCGGAAGGGGCGCCGACGCATCGCCGAGGTCCATGTGCTCCAGCGGGACGGAGCCGGGTTCGTCAGAACGGTCCCCGCGGTGTCGTGGGGAGCGGGCGGGTTCCTGCGGGAGCCGGGGTGGGCCCGGCTGGAGGGCCTGTGCGCGCGGGGCGGAGGTGTGCTGTGACGGGAAGCAGCCCACTGACGAGCGGCGTAGGAGCCGAGGCGGCTCCCGCGTATGCGGCGGCACTGTGTGCGGGCCTGGCTCTCTGGGTGCTGGCCGGGCGCGGTCGCGATCTGCGCAGGGCACGGCTGCTCTTCGCCGATCAGGCGGGGGCCGCTGCGGGCGGCGGCCGGAGCGTGCCACCGTCCTTGTGGGAGACGGTAGTTGCCCGTTTTCCGGTGAGGTGGCGGGCGCCGTGGGGCGGGCCGATCGGGCATGAGGTTTGGTGCCTACCGGCCGGGGTGGCGCTCGCGCTGCTGGGCGAGTCCCTGCTTCCGCTGGTGGCCGCGGCGGCGGCGCTGCCCCTGGTGAGGCGATGGCTGTGCGGCAGGGAGCGCCGACGGGCCCGTGAGCGCACGGCCACTGAAGTGATCGAGCTGTGTGCCGCGGTGGCGGGCGAGTTGAGAGCGGGGCAGCAGCCGAACCGGGCGCTGTACGAAGCGGTTGCGGGGCTGAACGGTGGGGCGGAGGCGTCCCTGAAAGCTGCGGCCCGCTACGGCGGGGACGTTCCGGAGGCGTTGCGCAAGGCGGCCAGGAGACCCGGTGCGGAGGGACTGATCGGAGTCGCGGCCTGCTGGCAGGTCGCGGCGGACGGCGGAGCCGGATTGGCGACAGGTCTCGAGCGGGTGGCCACGGCGCTCCGCGCGGAGCGGGGGCAGCGCGAAGAACTGCACGCTCAGCTCGCCGGCACGAGATCCACGGCGACCCTGCTCTCCCTGCTGCCGGTCTTCGGGCTGCTGATGGGAAGCGCCCTGGGTGCCGATCCATTGCGCGTACTGCTCCACACCCCGGCAGGCTGGGTCTGCCTGGCACTGGGCTTTCTGCTCGAAGGCGCGGGGCTCACCTGGACGGCACACATCGTGCGATGCGCTGCCGGCACGGGTGAACGGGGGTCGGTATGAGCGAGGTTGTCCACAGCCTGGGGGCGATTGCAGCGGCCGTGACGGCGGCGGCTGGCCTGTCCGCGGCGATATGCGGGATGCAACGGGAGCGACTGTCCCGCCGGCGGCTGGCGGCTCTGCTGGAGGTGCGTCAACAGCCCTCCGGCCCGCGGGATGTCATCCGGAGCCGACTCAGGCGATTGGGCAAGGGACTTGTGGCTCGTCTGAAGAACCAATGGCCGCCGGTGGCCGCGGGGGTCACCGTCTACGTGCTGATCGGTGGCCTGCTCGGATGCGCCGCGGGGCTCGTAGCGGCCTTCGGCATACGGAAATGGTGGCGGGCCCGTGCCCGCGGTGTCGGGACGGACCGGGCTTCCGCGGCGCGGGAACAACTCCCTTTGGCCGCAGAGCTGTTGGTGGCCTGCCTGGCCGCCGGCGCCGGACCGCGAGAGGCCGCTGCGGCCGTGGGGACTTCGATGGGCGGTCCTGTCGGGGACGGCTTGCGACGGGCCGCGTCCGAACTGCGGCTCGGTGGTGAACCCGCTTCCGTCTGGGGGCAGTTGGGCGAGCTTCCGGGCGCACGGGGGCTGGCGCGCTGCCTCGAACGGTCCATGTCCACGGGAGTGCCGGCCGTCGAGCCGGTCAGCCGACTGGCGGCCGACTGCCGCGCCGAAGAGGCGCGAGCGGCCACGGCGAGAGCACGGCGCGCGGGGGTCCTGGCCACCGCGCCGCTGGGCCTGTGCTTCCTCCCCGCGTTTCTGACCGTCGGCGTCGCACCCGTCCTGCTCGGCCTGACGAACGGACTGCTGGGCGGCGATTGACCAGGCGGCGACCGAACAGCGGTGACTGACCAGCGGTGACGACTGCGATCGACGGGGATCCGTGGGGATCGGCGGGGAGCTGTGGGGATCTGTGGGGATCTGTGGGCCGGCGGAGGAGGGTGCCGCTCCTTGGAAGCGAAGACGAAGAAGCAAGAGCAATACGAGTGGTACGACACATGGGGGTTGCGATGTTCGCAAGGATCGGTGCCTGGATCAGGAACCGCTGCGGGGTCCGGCAGGACGCCGGGATGACCACGGCCGAGTACGCGGTGGGGACGGTCGCGGCCTGTGGATTCGCCGCCGTCCTCTACAAAGTGGTAACCAGCGACACGGTGTCCGCCGCGCTCGAGTCGGTGATCGGTAAGGCCCTCGATGCGCAGTTCTAGCCACTCGGGCCGACAGGTCCGATCCGACGAGGGCTACGTCACGGCGGAGGCGGCGGTGGTGCTGCCGACCCTGGTCCTGTTCGCTGCCGTGCTGCTGTGGGGGCTGATGGCGGCGGCATGCCAGATTCAGTGCGTGGACGCTGCTCGTGCCGGGGCGCGAGCAGCGGCACGGTCGGAGCCGAGGGCGGCCACCCTGGCCGCCGTCCGGTCGGCCGCCCCACGCGGGGCGGACGTCGCCATCCGGCGCGAGGGTGACCTCGTTCGCGTACGGGTCGAGGCGGCCACGGCGGGGCCAGGGCCTCTATCGGTCCGGCTGCACGCCGAGGCGGCTGCCCTCGCCGAGGACGCGGGGGAGGAGAGCGGATGAGCTCGCTGAGACACCTCGGAGGTGTACGAGGGCCCTGTCGCGCAGGGAAGGCTGCGGCCAGGACCGGCCCCGTCCGCAGGTGTGCTGCTGCTGGACGGTTGACCTGGCACGCGGACCGTGGTGCCGCGACCATCTGGACGGCAGTGCTGGCCACTGCACTCTGCGTCGTGTTCGCGGTGATCCTCAGCCTCGGTCAGGCTGTGGTGGCTCGTCACCGAGCGGGCGGAGCAGCCGACTTGGCAGCTCTGGCCGCCGCTGATCACGCCATGGAGGGGCAGCCGTCGGCGTGCGCCGAGGCGAGGCGTGTGGCCGCTGCTCAAGGCGCGAGGGTGGTGCGCTGCGCGGTGAGCGGTGATATCGCCGATCTCACGGCGGAGGCGCGGTCGGGCCCGTTCGGTTCGCGGATTCGAGCACGGGCGGGTCCTGCCGGTGCACGGGCAGGACCCGCCGATGCTGACGGCGGTGGTGACGACAGTCGGTGGCTACGAGAAGTACGACTGCAGACGGCCGGAGGTCGTGGTCCGCCCGTAGCGAAGACGCCCGCACGGGCCGCGCCGAGGTGGCTGCGGAGGGGGACGGCGCGGCAGCGGCACACGTCGGACCCGGGCAGATCCGGCACCTCAGACGCCGGTGCGGGGGACCGCAGCTTGGAGCCGGCGGCTTGGAACCGGGGGCTCGGAACCGGCGGCTTGGAACCGGCTGCTCGGAACCGGCTTGCTCGGGATCAGCAACTCAGAACTGGCAGCTGGAACCGAGAGCTTGGAGCCGGCGGCTCGAATCGGCTCCGGAACCGGCGGCTCGGAACCGGCACCTCGGAAACGGCCGTTTCGACCGGGCCGTACGGTGCCCGCCGGTCCGAGATTGGCGCTGGTACCAGGTCGAACGGGCACGGCAGGGCCATGGGGGCAATCGGCTCGGGCGCCGGAACCGGCAGCTGGGGACGGAGGCTCGCGACTGCTGGTTGGGACCCGCGGTCCGAGAACGGGCGGGTCGGGCATGCCGGACCGGGCCGTACGGTGCCCGCCGGTCCGAGATTGGCGCTGGTACCAGGTCGAACGGGCACGGCAGGGCCATGGGGGCAATCGGCTCGGGCGCCGGAACCGGCAGCTGGGGACGGAGGCTCGCGACCGCTGGTTGGGACCCGCGGTCCGAGAACGGGCGGGTCGGGCAGGCCGGATCTCACTCCGGCTTCGTGCCGTCCGCGCCTCGGTCCTCCGCAGCACCCGGTCCCGCACCTTCCGCGGCATTCTGCGTCTCGGGAGGCGCGCCCGAGAGAAGCGTGGTCAGCAGACGGACGGCGGCTCGCTTGTTGAGGGGGTCGTTGCCGTTACCGCACTTCGGGGACTGGATGCAGGAGGGGCAGCCGGCGTCGCATTCGCAGGAGGCGATGGCCTCCCGGGTGGCACGGAGCCAGCGCTGCGCGGTGTGAAAAGCACGCTCGGCGAAGCCCGCGCCTCCGGGGTGGCCGTCGTACACGAAGACGGTGGGCAGCAGGGTGTCCGGGTGCAGCGGGACCGAGACACCGCCGATGTCCCAACGGTCGCATGTGGCGAAGAGCGGCAGCATGCCGATGGAGGCGTGCTCAGCGGCGTGGAGGGCCCCGCCGAGCTGCTCCGGGGCCACGCGCGCGGTGTCGAGCTGATCCTCGGTGACGGTCCACCACACTGCGCGCGTGCGCAGGGTGCGGGGCGGGAGGTCCAGCTTCGACTCGCCCAGGACCTCGCCCGTGATCAGTTTCCGCCGGAGGAAGGAAACGACCTGATTGGTGACCTCTACCGAGCCGAAGCACAGGTTCGAGTCGCCCCACGGAATCGCCGTCGTGGTCTCCAGGATGGAGATGGCGGTCGTGTCGCGGGCGGTGGTCGAATACGGAGGGTTCGCCTCCTCGACCAGGGCCACCGAATCCTCGAGGTCGAGGCTCTTCACCAGGTAGGTACGGCCCTGGTGGAGGTGGACCGCGCCCTCGTGGACCGCGGAGTGGGCCGCGGACGCGTCCACCGTTCCCAGCAGCCGTCCCGTGGCCGACTCGACTACCTGGACGGGCGGGCCGCCCGAGCCGCGGATGTCGGTGAGGTCGGCGGCCCGCTCGCGGCGTGGCCAGTGCCAGGCGGTGGTCCCGCCTGTGGCACGGCGGCGCAGCAGCTTGCGCTGCTCGAGCTGCGGAATCAGATCCGGGGCCTCTGGCCCGAAGAGCTCGAGGTCGGCCTCCGTGAGCGGAAGCTCGGCGGCAGCCGCGCACAGATGGGGGGCGAGGACGTACGGGTTGTCGGGATCGAGGACGGTGGACTCCACGGGCCGCCGGAAGAGCGCGTCGGGGTGGTGCACGAGGTAGGTGTCCAGCGGGTCGTCGCGGGCCACGAGTACGGCGAGTGCTCCCTGGCCCGAGCGGCCCGCCCTGCCCGCCTGCTGCCACAGGGACGCCCGCGTCCCCGGGTAACCGGCCAGGAGTACCGCGTCGAGGCCGGAGACGTCCACGCCCAGCTCCAGGGCCGTGGTGGCGGCCAGGCCCAGCAGTTCGCCCGAGTGCAGTGCCCGCTCCAGGGCACGGCGTTCTGCGGGCAGATAGCCACCGCGGTAGGCCGCGACACGCGCGGGCAGCGACCGGTCGACGGCGGCCAGTCGTTCCTGGGCGATCAGGGCCATCAGCTCGGCGCCGCGCCTCGAGCGTACGAAGGCCACTGAGCGGACGCCCTGGACGGCCAGGTCCGTGAGCAGGTCCGCGGATTCGGCGGTGGCCGTGCGCCGCACAGGGGCGCCCTGCTCGCCGTGAAGCTCGGTCAGGGGCGGTTCCCAGAGGGCGAAGACCATCTCACCACGCGGGGAGGCGTCATCGGTGATCTCGGCGACCGGGAGGCCGGTGAGGCGGGTCGCGGCGCGCGCGGGCTCCGCGGACGTGGCGGAGGCGAGGAGGAAGACCGGGGCCGAGCCGTAGCGGGCGCAGAGCCGCCGCAGCCTGCGCAGCACGTGGGCGACATGCGATCCGAAGACGCCCCGGTAGGTGTGGCACTCGTCGATCACGACATAGCGCAGGGCGCGCAGGAAGGAGGACCAGCGCGGGTGGGCGGGGAGGATGCCCCGGTGCAGCATGTCGGGGTTCGTGAGCACGTAGTTCGCGTACTGGCGTACCCACTCGCGCTCCTCGACAGGGGTGTCCCCGTCGTACACCGCCGGGCGCACGCCGCTGCCGAGCGGGACGGCCAGCTCGGAGACCGCGCGCCGCTGGTCGGCGGCGAGCGCCTTGGTGGGCGCGAGATACAGGGCCGTCGTGCCCCGTCCGTTGGGCGCCTCGGAGCCGTCCAGGAGAGTGCTGAGGACCGGTGTCAGATAGGCGAGCGACTTGCCGGAGGCGGTCCCCGTCGCGACCACGACGGATTCTCCGCGCAGCGCGTGTTGGACCGTACGCATCTGGTGTTCCCACGGCCGTTCGATTCCGGCGCGCCCGATGGCCTCGGTGACTTCCTTGCGGATCTCCGTCGGCCAGTCCGCATGACGGCCTGCGCGCGGGGGCAAGTGCTCCGTATGAGTGATGCGCGCAGCCCGATCGGCCCCAGCGGCAAGCCGGTCCAGGACCGAGCGCGGGGATGGGCGCAGGCCCGCGCCGTGCGGGAGTTGAAAGTCGGCCATCGGCAACGAGTGTGTCACTGGCGTGACGGACAATGGGCTGAAGGCGTCGTGCACGCCTGCTCGTAAGTGATTGAATGCCATTGCGGCTGCCGATCCATGGGGGGCGACCGCTCGATGCAAGCTGCTGGAGGATCCGTGGACCTGTCCCTGTCGACCCGGACCGTTGGCGACCGCACGGTCGTCGAGGTCGGTGGCGAGATTGATGTATACACCGCGCCCAAGCTGCGCGAGCAGCTTGTCGAGCTCGTCAACGACGGTAGCTACCACCTCGTTGTCGACATGGAGGGCGTCGATTTCCTCGACTCCACCGGGCTCGGCGTGCTGGTCGGCGGACTCAAGCGGGTGCGCGCCCACGAGGGCTCGCTCCGCCTGGTCTGCAACCAGGAGCGCATTCTCAAGATCTTCCGTATCACGGGTCTGACCAAGGTGTTCCCGATCCACACCTCGGTCGAGGACGCCGTCGCCGCCACTGACTGACGACGTCACCGCACGGGAGTCACCGGGGGGCTCCGGGCTCTGCCCGGCCCCCCTTGAGAAGCAAGCCCGCACGATCGAGGGGGATCGCATGGCCACCGTTGAGCTGCTGTTCAGCGCTCTGCCCGAGCACGTCAGAACGGCACGCCTGGTGGCGGCCGCGGTCGCGCGCAGGGCAGGAGTCGACGAGGCCGTGCTGGACGAAGTGCGTCTGGCTGTAGGTGAGGCCTGCACACGGGCCGTGAGCCTTCACCAGAGCAACGCCCTGTCCGCCCCGGTCAAGGTCGTGCTGATCGAGGACGAGAAGAAGTTCTCCATCGAGGTGGGTGACGAGGCGCCGCACGCGATGAGCTCGGCGCCCGCCTCCCACGACGGCGAGCCGCCTGCCGACGACGGCACCGCCGAGGAGGAGGACGAGATGGGGCTGGCTGTCATCAGCGGCCTTGTCGACGACGTGGAAGTGACCGCCGGGGAGGTCGGTGGTCTCATTCGCATGAGTTGGCCGACCATGCCCGACTCGCTCCCGTAACGCGCCGCGTCGCCTCACGAAGTCTGCGGTTCGTCCGGCGCGGCCCGCAGTTCGGGCTCTGATTCCTGCACCCCGCGAGCCCGCGTTCGGAGTTCTCCGCCGTCGGAGTTCTCGGCGTCCAGGACACGCCCGGTCGTCCCCGTCACCGTCATGGACGACCATGCGCGACCCGCCAATCGGCGACGCGCCGGTGGGCGGGCTCGTCGCGTACGGGCCCCGGGCGGTGGGTGGTCCCCCGGCGGACTGCGGCTCACAAGCGGGTCCGAGTCGGGAATCCGGCCCCAGGGCCCGGTGCCCGCAGGGTCCAGCCCACTACGCCCCGCTCACGTTCGGTGCCCATCCACTTGCCCACGGCCCGAGGTCCAAGACCCGGACCAGCGGCATGTTCGGCGGCCAGCACCTGCCGCCACCGGCGCCTCTTCTGCCCCTGGAGCCCCTGCCTCAGGGGCCCCGCCATCTGCGCTTCCGTGCCCTGGCGAGTGCGCCGCGCAACGCCTCCGAAGTGCGCCGCGCACTGCCTCCAAAGCGCGCTGATCAGGCCAGTCGTACATGCCGGAGATCTTTTTCCCGTGTTCTCGTGATCATTTTCTTGGCGTCAGCGCGTTGATCGATTTCCTTCGTCCAGGTGAATTGTCCGGCGGCCGCTTATTTGATCTTCGCTGGTCCGTTCACCGATCTCGGCGAATTCCCCTTGTCGCGCTCTTTTTTGATCTAGCCCCCCTCCCTAGAATCCGTCCACATCTTGAGCTCAGGACGCCTGAGCGTGGCGGCTGTTCTTGTCACAAGGAGTCGCAAGGACTGGCTGCGCGCGCCCATGTGCCAAACGTCAAGGAGGACGAATGGCGGGGCCCTTCACCCCTCTACAGCAGGACCACACCTCATCACTCGCAGCCGCCGTTCTGACCAGCGGAAATCGCCTGATTGTGCTGGTCATCGCGGCGGTGGCGATCGCGGCGATCGCCGTCGCCGTGGTGCTGGTACGCCAGGTGCTCGCCGCGGGCGAAGGCACCGACAGCATGAAAAAGATCGCCGCCGCCGTCCAGGAAGGCGCGAACGCCTACCTGGCCCGGCAGCTGCGCACCCTCGGCATCTTCGCCGTGGTGGTGTTCTTCCTGCTCATGCTGCTTCCCGCGGACAACTGGACGCAGCGCGCAGGGCGTTCCGCGTTCTTCCTCATCGGCGCCGCCTTCTCCGCGGCGACCGGGTACATCGGCATGTGGCTGGCGGTGCGCAGCAATGTCCGCGTAGCCGCGGCCGCCCGTGAGGCGACGCCGGCCGTGGGCGAGGCCGCCAAGGACCTCACTGATGTGTCCCACAAGGCCATGAAGATCGCCTTCCGTACGGGCGGCGTCGTCGGCATGTTCACCGTGGGACTCGGCCTCCTCGGCGCCTCATGCGTCGTCCTGGTCTACGCCGCCGACGCACCCAAGGTGCTCGAGGGCTTCGGTCTCGGCGCCGCGCTGATCGCGATGTTCATGCGTGTCGGCGGCGGCATCTTCACCAAGGCCGCGGACGTCGGCGCCGACCTCGTCGGCAAGGTCGAGCAGGGAATCCCCGAGGACGACCCGCGCAACGCCGCCACCATCGCGGACAACGTGGGCGACAACGTCGGCGACTGCGCCGGTATGGCGGCCGACCTCTTCGAGTCGTACGCCGTGACCCTCGTCGCCGCGCTGATCCTCGGCAAGGTCGCCTTCGGCGACTCCGGCCTCGCCTTCCCGCTGCTCGTCCCGGCGATCGGTGTGGTCACCGCGATGATCGGTATCTTCGCGGTCGCCCCGCGGCGTTCCGACCGCAGCGGCATGACCGCGATCAACCGCGGCTTCTTCATTTCCGCAGTGATCTCCCTGGTGCTGGTGGCCGGTGCCGTCTTCGCGTACCTCCCCTCGTCCTACGCGGACCTGAAGGGCGTCAGCGACTCGGCCATCGCCGCCCACGACGGCGACCCCCGGATGCTGGCGCTCGTCGCCGTCGCGATCGGCATCGTCCTGGCCGCCCTGATCCAGCAGCTCACGGGCTACTTCACCGAGACGACCCGGCGCCCCGTACGGGACATCGGGAAGACCTCGCTGACCGGTCCCGCGACCGTCGTGCTGGCGGGCATTTCGGTGGGCCTGGAGTCCGCCGTGTACTCGGCGGTGCTCATCGGTCTCAGCGTGTACGGAGCGTTCCTGCTCGGCGGTACGTCGATCATGTTGGCGCTGTTCGCCGTGGCCCTGGCCGGTACGGGTCTGCTCACCACCGTCGGCGTCATCGTCGCGATGGACACGTTCGGCCCGGTCTCCGACAACGCGCAGGGCATCGCCGAGATGTCCGGTGACGTCGAGGGCTCCGGGGCGCAGGTCCTCACCGATCTCGACGCCGTCGGCAACACCACCAAGGCGATCACCAAGGGCATCGCGATCGCGACGGCCGTCCTCGCCGCGGCCGCCCTCTTCGGTTCGTACCGGGACGCGATCGCCACGGCGGTCGCGGAGGTGGACGCCAAGGCAGGGGAGCTGGGCCTGAGCCTGGACATCTCCCAGCCGAACAACCTCGTCGGCCTCGTCCTGGGTGCCGCGGTCGTCTTCCTCTTCTCGGGGCTGGCGATCAATGCCGTGTCGCGGTCGGCCGGTTCGGTCGTCTACGAGGTCCGTCGGCAGTTCCGCGAGAAGCCGGGGATCATGGACTACTCCGAGAAGCCGGAGTACGGCCGCGTCGTCGACATCTGCACCAAGGACGCGCTGCGCGAGCTGGCCACGCCCGGTCTCCTCGCGGTCCTCGCCCCGATCGCCGTCGGCTTCACCCTCGGTGTCGGCGCCCTCGGCGCGTACCTCGCGGGCGCGATCGGCACCGGAACCCTCATGGCCGTCTTCCTCGCGAACTCGGGCGGTGCCTGGGACAACGCGAAGAAGCTGGTCGAGGACGGCCACCACGGCGGCAAGGGCAGCGAGGCCCATGCGGCGACCGTTATCGGTGACACGGTCGGCGACCCGTTCAAGGACACCGCAGGACCGGCGATCAACCCGCTGCTGAAGGTCATGAACCTGGTGGCGCTGCTGATCGCCCCCGCGGTGGTGAAGTTCAGCTACGGCGACGACGCCAGCGTCGGTGTCCGCGTCGTCGTGGCGATCATCGCCATCGCGATCATCGTCGGGGCGGTCTACGTCTCCAAGCGGCGCGGCATCGCCGTAAGTGATGAAGGCAACTCCGGCAAGGCCGAGAACCAGGCCGGTGACACCGCTGGCGACCCCGCCGTGGTCTCCAGCTGACCTGGCGTTTTCGGTCGGTTCGGCGGGCGGGCGGAGGCCCTTGCCGCCGACGGGGCGGGTGCTGTGCCCAGGGGCGCGGCACCCGCCCCGCCGTGTATGTTCCGGGGCCGTAGGCCATGGAAGGGACCGATCGTGAACATAAAGCTTGTGGCCGCGCTCTCGGGAGGCGCGGCGCTGCTGCTGGCGCTCTCGGGCTGCATCGACGACAACAGCAAGGTCGACGGCTACGCCAAGAAGGTCTGTGACGAGGTCCAGCCTCAGCTGAAGAAGATCACCAACGCCAACGAGTCGATCACCTCCACGGCCGCGGACGGCAAGCCAGCGGACATCAAGAAGGCGGACTCCGCAGCCTTCCAGGAGATCTCCGCCGCTTACGCCGCGATGTCCGACTCCGTCGAGAACGCGGGCGTCCCGCCGGTCGACGGCGGCGAGCGGGTCCAGAAGGACGCGGTCAAGGAGCTCGACGCCACATCCAAGGCGTACGCCGACCTCAAGCGGGCCGTCGACAAGCTCAAGACCAATGACCAGGGCGACTTCGCCGAGGGCCTCAAAGGTGTCGCCGAGGAGCTCGGTAAGGTCAACAAGGTCGGAGACGACGCGATCAAGAAGCTGCAGTCCGGCGAGATCGGCAAGTCGATGAGCACGCAGTCCGGCTGCCGGCGCCCCGCGTCCGCGACGCCCACCAAGGGGTCCTGACCGGTCGTCCCTGGCCCGGTGTGCACGGGCGTGCCCGGGCAGGCCCGACAATGATCCGGTGAGTACGCACACCCTCCCCACGCCCGACGCCGACCGAACCTCCCGGCTGCGCGAAGCGCTGCAATCCGCCGCCTTCACCTCCGACGGACTGCTCGACCTGCTCGGTGCGCCCGCGTACGCCGCTCTCGCCCGCAGCGAGACCGTGCCCGCGCTGCGGGCGACCCGGGGCGACTCGGCGCTGGAGACGCTGGTCCGGCTGTTCCTGCTGCAGGCCACCGTCCCGTACGAGCGTGCGCGGGCGTCGCTGCCCGTCGAGGACTGCGTGGCCGACGGCTGGCTGGTGCAGCACGGCGACGAGGTGCGGGCGAGCGTCGACGTACGCCCGTACAGCGGGCCCGAGGGCCAGGACTGGTGGATCGTCTCCGACCTCGGCTGCGCGGTCGGGGGCGCCGCTGGCATCGGCGCGGGCACCAGCGAGGTGACCGGGGTGACGGGCGTGGACAGGTCCCAGCTCGTCCTCGGCGTCGGCGGCGCGTCCACGACGCTGGCCGGCATCACCGTCCGGGCCCCCGTCGCCCGCGCCCTCGACCTCGGCACCGGCTCCGGCGTCCAGGCGCTGCACGCCGCCCAGCACGCCACCCGGGTCACGGCCACCGACGTCAACCCGCGCGCACTGGGCTTCGCACGCCTCACGCTCGCCCTCTCCGCTGCGCCCGCCGCGGACCTGCGCGAAGGGTCGCTCTACGATCCGGTCGCGGGCGACGAGGGGTTCGATCTGATCGTCTCCAACCCCCCGTTCGTCATCTCGCCGGGCCCGCGCCTGAAGTACCGCGACGGCGGAATGGGCGGGGACGATCTGTGCCGGGCGCTCGTCCAGAGGTCGGCCGATCACCTCGCCGACGGCGGTTACCTCCAGTTGCTCGCCAACTGGCAGCACATCGAGGGCGAGGACTGGCGCGAACGGCTGGCGTCCTGGGTGCCCGGCGGCTGCGACGCATGGATCGTCCAGCGCGAGGTCCAGGACGCGGCGCAGTACGCGGAGCTGTGGCTCCGGGACGCCGGAGACCACCGGGGCGATCCGGCCGAGTACGCCGCCCGCTACGACGCCTGGCTGGAGGAGTTCGAGGCCCGCAAGGCCAGGGCCGTCGGGTTCGGGTGGATCACGCTGCGCAAGTCCGGCGCCGAACACCCCTCGGTGATCGCGGAAGAGTGGCCCCATCCGGTGGAGCAGCCCCTGGGCCCGTCCGTACGCGGCCACTTCGAGCGGCAGGACTTCCTGCGCGGCACCGATGACGCGGCGCTGCTCGCCGCCCGCTTCCGCCTGGCCGGTGAAGTGGTGCAGGAGCAGGTCGGGCTGCCGGGCGCGGAGGATCCCGAGCACGTGGTGCTCCGGCAGAACCGCGGCATGCGGCGCGCCACGAGGGTCGACACCGTGGGCGCGGGGTTCGCAGGCGTGTGCGACGGGACGCTGACCGCCGGCCGGATCCTCGACGCGATCGCCCAGCTTGTCGGCGAGGACCCGGTGCTGCTGCGCGACCGTACACCGGAGTCGATCCGGCTGCTGGTCGAACAGGGCTTCCTCGACCCGGCAGGGGACCCGGCGGGGGATCCGGAACCGGACGCCGCCCGCGAGGTGTGACCAGCGGCCGTGCCCTGGCGCCGCAGGCCGGTGCCCATGCGCGAACGCGCCCGGGTACGCGAACGGCCCGGTACGCGAACGCGCCCGGGTACGCGGACGGGCCCGCGTACGCGAACGGGCCGGTGATGTGAAAGGCCCGCGCGAAGGCTCTGTACGCGGACGGGCCCGCGCTCCGGTTCTCCGGAGCGCGGGCCCGGGTCCGCCGCGACGCGAGGCCGGTCAGCTGCGCAGCAGGCGGCCCTGCTTGTCGGTGCGGGTGTCGCTGACGAAGAAGATGATCGCGTCGATCAGCGACCAGAGGCCCAGGCCACCGCAGGTGAGGAGCTGGCCGACCGCCATGCCGGTGTGGCCGGTGTAGAAGCGCCCGATGCCGAGGGTGCCCAGGAAGAGCTGCAGCAGGCCGGCGACGACCTTGGACTTGTCCGAGTAGGGCTGCCCGTTGGGTGCGACACCGTACGGGGCTTCGGCGGAGGGGGGCTGAGCGGGGTACGACACGGAGACTGCTCCTCGTAGATCTTCATCTGCTTCAGGGGACTCTGCCGCCCGTCGGGGCCCGCGGCGGGCGGGCCGGTGGGCGGCCGTGCAGATCAAGACTCGGTACCCCCGCGCTTGGTTGCTCGGGGTCGGTGATTGTGATCGAGCAGTGACCTCGCACGGCAGATCGACTGTGTTCGACCAGGCCGTGTCGGCAGACGACCGCGTTCGGCAGACGGCGACGGCAGACGACCGCGCTCGGCGGACCGTGTTCTGCAGACGGCGACGGCAGACCGACCGCGTTCGGCGGACCGTGTTCTGCAGACGGCGACGGCAGACGACCGCGCTCGGCGGACCGTGTTCTGCAGACCGCGTCGGCAGACGACCGCGCTCGGCGGACCGTGTTCTGCAGACCGCGTCGGCAGACCGACCGCGCTCGGCGGACCCATGGAGTGATCTCGCCCGTGGAAGGAGGCGCGGAAGATCGCCGTCAGCCGTTCGGCCCGACGGAGCCGTGCCTTTTCAACTCGTGCAACCGGCCGGTCCCGCCCCGCCCCTCAGGCGATCACATTGCGGACGACGGCCCAGGCCACGGCCGTGCCGATCACGGCAGCAGTGCCTCGCGGACCCAGGGACAGCCGGTAGCGCCGTCCCCGCAGGCCCTCGCGCAGCCAGCGTCCGCACAGATACGCCGCGGCCGGCAGTCCGAGCAGCAGGAGCAAGGCGTTGTCGTGGAAGGCGGCGCCGATGCGGCCGTGCATCAGGTCGTACGCCATGCGCGTGCCGCCGCACGCCGGGCAGAGCAGGCCGGTCGCCCAGTTGAAGGGGCAGCGGGGGAGGAAGTGGCCGGACTCGTGCGGGTTCCGGTCCCACAGGTAGACCGCGGCCGCCGCGGCCGCCATGAGGAAGGCGACGGGCGGCGCGGCCGGATGGCGGAGGGCGCGTACGGCCGCTGTCCGGACGGACCCCGTCCGGGTGGCGGCCGTGACTCTGGCCCCACCGCCGGTGCGCGGATGCTCAGCCACGCAGGATGCGCCCCTGCTGATCCGTGGTGTTGTTGCTGGTCAGCAGCACGATGCCGTCGATCAGCGCCCAGATGCCGAGGCCACCGCAGGTGAAGAGCTGGCCGAGGGCGAGGCCGACGTGACCGAGGTAGAACCGGCCTATGCCGAAGCTGCCGAGGAAGAGCTGCAGGACACCCGCGACGATCTTCGACTTGTCGGAGTACGGACGGCCGTAAGGGTCGTATCCGTACGGTGCGTTGGGGTCGGAGTAGCCGCCGGCGGCGGGTCCCTGCGGGTAGCCGTACCCGGGCGTGGCGCCGCCGTACGGCGACTGTCCCGGTCCGGGCTGGCCACCTGGCGGGTAGCCGTATCCGCCGTTCTGCGGGTTCGGCGGTGGACCGTAGGGATACTGATCGGACACGAGAACCCCCGATGATGGAGAGCGGAACTGGATTTCGGGCGTGGCCGGTGAGTACGGCCGCGGGCCATCCTGCCAGCAGACGCCCGCCAGGTTTCGGTCCGGGCGGCAGACAGGACGCTTGTCGGGTTACCGTTCGAGTGGCGTTGCGGGCTTTTCCCGTTTGACACGGGGCCGGGAGGTACCGTCACACTCCGCAGCGTCAGCGCAGTGCCCAGACCATCCAGGCGTCGACCGGAGAGAAGAGCGAAGGTGTCCCCGACCAGCGAGACCGCGAACGGCGGCCGACGACTCGTCATCGTCGAGTCGCCCGCCAAGGCCAAGACGATCAAGGGCTATCTGGGCCCGGGATACGTCGTCGAGGCCAGCGTCGGGCACATCCGGGACCTGCCCAACGGCGCGGCCGAGGTCCCGGCGAAGTACAAGGGCGAGTCCTGGGCGCGTCTCGGCGTCAATGTGGATCAGGACTTCGAGCCGATCTACGTCGTCAACGCCGACAAGAAGAGCCAGGTCAGCAAGCTCAAGGAGTTGCTGGCGGAGTCGGACGAACTCTTCCTCGCCACCGATGAGGACCGCGAGGGCGAGGCCATCGCCTGGCATCTCCAGCAGGTCCTCAAGCCCAAGGTCCCGGTCCGCCGGATGGTCTTCCACGAGATCACCCAGGACGCGATCCGCGAGGCCGTCGCGAACCCGCGTGAGCTCAACCAGCTCCTGGTCGACGCCCAGGAGACCCGCCGGATCCTCGACCGTCTCTACGGCTACGAGGTCTCGCCCGTGCTGTGGAAGAAGGTCATGCCGCGGCTGTCGGCGGGCCGTGTGCAGTCCGTGGCGACCCGGCTCGTCGTCGAGCGGGAGCGCGAACGCATCGCCTTCCGCTCCGCCGAGTACTGGGACCTGACCGGGTCCTTCGCCACCGGCCGCGCCGGTGACGCCACCGATCCCGGCACCTTCTCGGCCCGTCTGACCACCGTCGACGGCCGCCGTATCGCACAGGGCCGCGACTTCGGCGCGAACGGGCAGCTCAAGGACGGCTCCCAGGTGCTGCACCTGGACGAGGCCACCGCGCGGGCGCTCGCCGACGCCCTGCAGGACACCGCGTTCTCGGTCCGCTCGGTCGAGTCCAAGCCGTACCGCCGCTCGCCGTACGCCCCCTTCCGTACGACCACGCTCCAGCAGGAGGCGTCGCGGAAGCTCGGCTTCGGTGCGAAGGCGACGATGCAGATCGCCCAGAAGCTGTACGAGAACGGCTTCATCACCTATATGCGTACGGACTCCACGACGCTCTCGGACACGGCGGTCGCGGCGGCTCGTGCGCAGGTCACACAGCTCTACGGCTCCGACTACCTGCCGGAGAAGCCGCGGATGTACGCGGGCAAGGTCAAGAACGCGCAGGAGGCGCACGAGGCGATCCGGCCTTCGGGTGATCGTTTCCGCACCCCCGCCGAGACCGGCCTGACCGGCGACCAGTTCCGGCTCTACGAGCTGATCTGGAAGCGGACCGTCGCTTCCCAGATGAAGGACGCCGTCGGCCAGTCGGTGACCGTCAAGGTCGGCGGCCGGGCGAGCGACGGCCGCGACGCCGAGTTCTCCGCGTCCGGCAAGATCATCACCTTCCACGGCTTCATGAAGGCCTACGTGGAGGGCGCCGACGACCCGAACGCCGAGCTGGACGACCGCGAGCGCCGGCTGCCGCAGGTCTCCGAAGGCGACCCGCTTTCGGCCCAGGAGATCACCGCCGACGGCCACGCCACCAAGCCCCCGGCCCGCTACACCGAGGCCAGCCTGGTCAAGGAGCTGGAGGAGCGGGAGATCGGCCGCCCGTCCACGTACGCGTCGATCATCGGCACCATCCTCGACCGCGGCTATGTCTTCAAGAAGGGCACTGCGCTCGTCCCCTCCTTCCTCTCCTTCGCCGTCGTCGGCCTGCTGGAGAAGCACTTCGGCCGGCTCGTCGACTACGACTTCACCGCGAGGATGGAGGACGACCTCGACCGCATCGCTCGGGGCGAGGCCCAAGCCGTGCCGTGGCTGCGCCGCTTCTACTTCGGCTCGGACGAGAGCGCCGCGGGCGCGGCCGCCGAGGCCGGGAACGGTGACGGAGACCACCTCGGCGGCCTCAAGGAACTCGTCACCGACCTCGGCGCGATCGATGCCCGCGAGGTCTCCTCGTTCCCGGTCGGCGAGGGCATCGTGCTGCGCGTCGGGCGCTACGGGCCGTACGTCGAGAAGCCCTCGGAGACCGAGGGCGAACCGGGTCAGCGTGCCGACGTCCCCGACGATCTGCCGCCGGACGAGCTGACCGTGGAGCTCGCCAAGGAACTGCTCGCCAAGCCGAGTGGGGAGCGCCTCCTCGGCACCGAACCGGACTCCGGCCGTCCGATCGTCGCGAAGGACGGCCGCTACGGTCCGTACGTCACCGAGATCCTGCCCGAGGGCACGCCGAAGACGGGCAAGAACGCGGTCAAGCCGCGGACGGCCTCGCTCTTCAAGTCGATGTCGCTCGATACGGTGACGCTGGAGGACGCCCTCAAGCTGATGTCGCTGCCACGCGTCGTCGGCAGCGACCCCGAGTCGGATCACGACATCACCGCTCAGAACGGTCGCTATGGCCCGTACCTGAAGAAGGGGACGGACTCGCGGTCGCTGGAGAGCGAGGACCAGATCTTCACGATCACGCTGGAGCAGGCGCTGGCGATCTACGCCCAGCCCAAGCAGCGCGGGCGTGCCGCGGCCAAGCCGCCGCTGAAGGAGCTGGGCACCGACCCGGTCAGCGAGCGCCCGGTGGTGGTGAAAGACGGCCGCTTCGGTCCGTATGTCACGGACGGCGAGACCAATGCGACCCTGCGCCGGGACGACGACGTCGAGACGATCACCCCGGAGCGCGGATTCGAGCTGCTGGCGGAGAAGCGCGCCAAGGGTCCGGCCAAGAAGTCCGCGAAGACGGCCAAGAAGACCGCGGCGAAGAAGGCACCAGCGAAGAAGACCGCGGCCAAGAAGACGGCGGCCAAGAAGACCACCGCCAAGAAGGCCACGGCGAAGAAGGCCACGGCGGCCGCCGACAGCGCCACGAAGAGGACCGCAACGGCCAAGGCCCCCGTCGAGGGCGAGGACTGACGGACGGGGCCCCGCCGCGCCGCCGAGGCGGTGCGGGGCCCGCCCTGCGCACGCAGCCGGTTTCCGTACGGGGACGGGCACCGGTCTCCGTACGGGGACGGGCACCGGTTTCCGTACGGGGACGAGTACCTCTCCGTCCGGGGACGAGTACCGGATTCCGTACGGGCACGAGCGCCTCTCCGTACCGGCAACCGCGGCGCGTCTCCGTACCGGCACCGCGGTGGGTCTCGGTACCGGCACCGCGGTGGGTCTCCCTACGGGCACATGTTCGGGACAGGCCGACAGCTATTCGGCCATGCCCGATAGGCTGACGGGATGACGCGAGCCGAGCAGCCAACGGTCGTGACCCCCACATCCGACGCCCTTGCCGCAGATTCACGCGAGCGCGCCGTACGCGCACTGCTGCGTTTCCCCCCGCTGCGACGACTGTGGAGCGCCCAGTTCGTCGGTGGCGTCGGAGACGCCCTCGGTCTGCTGGTGCTCCTCCTGCTGTCGCTGCAGGCAGCGGTGGCGGAGGGCTCCTTCGGCGGTGGATATCGCGGTGCCGCATTCGCCGTCGCCGCCGTCTTCGGGGCACGTCTCGTCGCAACCGTCCTCTTCGGCGCCGTCCTCCTCGGGCCCCTGTCGTCGCTGACCGCGCCGGGGCCGGAGAAGGGACGCGCGCCCGTCTCCTCAGGAGAGGGACGCTCCGGGCGTCGCGGGGGCGGACCGCTCGACCGGCGCTGGACCATGATCGGCGCGGATGTGGCGCGGCTCATGCTCCTTGTCGTCGCGCCCCTGTGGATCGACTGGACCCCGGACAACGCCCTCGCCATCCTTCTCGTCACCGTCTTCGTCGCAGGAGTCGCCGAGCGCTTCTGGACCGTCGCCAAGGACGGCGCCGCTCCGGCCCTGCTGCCCGCGCCTCCCATCGAGGGCGCCGCCGTCCGCCCGCTGCCCGACAACAACGACGCGCTGCGCCGCCTCTGGCTGCGCACGACGTTCGTCACCCTGCCGATCGCCGCCGCGGGGCTGGTCGTCGTCACGCTCCTGGGGAAGCTGCTGGCCGCCGGGATCGAGTGGTTCGACATGCACCAGGCGGCCCTGGGCTCGTACGTCGCCTCGGGTCTCTTCGCCGCGTCCGTGTCGGTGCTGTGGTTCATCGAGTTGCCCGGCGGATCCACGCCCCGCCCGCGGTCCCCCCTCGAGGGCCTGCGCAGGCCGCGTAGCGGCACAGGCGCCGACAAGGGCCGTACGGGCGCGATCCCGCTGCTCGTCCTCACCTGCGCCGCCGTGGCCGCCGCCATCGCATCCGCCGTCGCCGTCTCCGCGCTGCACGCGGACGATCTGGGCGGCGGACCGGTTCTCTTCGCCCTGCTCGTCCTCGGACTGACCGCCGGAACGGTCGCGGGAATCCGGCTGGCCCCGCGCGTGCTGCCCGCGCTCTCCCGCCGGCGGCTGCTGGCGATCGCGACGGCTTTCACCGGGATCTCGCTGCTCGCCGCGGGGCTGGTGCCCGACGCCACGACGGTACTGCTCATCACGCTGGTCGCGGGTGCGTCGGCGGGCATCGCCGCCCACACCGGCCACACGTTGCTGGACCAGGAGGCCGAGGAAGGCCGCCAGGCCCGTACGACGGAGCATCTGCACGCGGTCGTCCGCGTCTTCGTCGGCCTCGGTGTGATCGCGGCACCGCTGCTCGCAGCCGCCATCGGACCGCACCGTCTGGCCGGGGAGGACTTCGTCTTCGCGCACGGCGGCGCGGCGTTCACGCTCATGCTCGTCGGCGCCCTGCTGCTGCCGCTTGCGGTCCTGGTTCTCGGCAAGACGGACGACCGCTCCGGTGTGCCGCTCCGCCGCGACCTGCGCGAGGCGCTGCGCGGCGGGGAGCCCGTGCAGGCACCGGCCGCCACCGGGTTCTTCATCGCCGTCGAAGGCGGCGACGGCGCCGGGAAGTCCACCCAGGTCGAAGCTCTTGCCGAGTGGATCCGCGCCAAGGGGCACGAGGTGGTCGTCACGCGCGAGCCGGGCGCGACGGCCATCGGCAAGCGGTTGCGGTCGATCCTCCTCGACGTCTCCAGTGCCGGGCTCTCCCACCGCGCCGAGGCGCTGCTCTACGCGGCGGACCGCGCCGAGCACGTCGACACGGTCGTCCGGCCCGCGCTCGCCCGCGGCGCCGTCGTCCTCTCCGACCGGTACATCGACTCCTCCGTCGCCTACCAGGGCGCGGGCCGTGACCTGTCGCCCACCGAGATCGCCCGCATCTCGCGCTGGGCGACGGACGGCCTCGTACCCCATCTGACGGTCCTGCTGGACATCGCACCGGAGACGGCACGCGAGCGGTTCACCGAGGCGCCGGACCGGTTGGAGTCCGAACCACCCGAGTTCCACGCGCGCGTACGCGCGGGCTTCCTGACCCTGGCCGCGGCGGACCCGGCCCGCTACCTCGTCGTCGACGCGGGTCAGGAGCCGGAAGCGGTCACCACGGTCGTACGGCACCGGCTCGACCAGATGCTGCCGCTCTCCGAGGCCGAGATCCAGGCCCGGGAGGAGGCCCGTAAGGCTGCCGAGGAGGAGCGCAAGCGGCGTGAGGCCGAGGAGGCGGCGCGCAAGGCCGAGGAGGAGCGGCTGGAGCGCGAGCGCCAGGAGCAGCTGGCCCGGCTGCGCGCCGAGGAGGAGGAGCGCAAGCGGCGCGAGGCCGAGGAGGAGCGCCGCCGCGAGGAGGAGCGCCGGGCGGAGGAGGCGCGGCAGCGCGCAGAGGAAGCCCGTCGCCTCGCCGAGGAGGAGCGCAAGCGGCGCGAGGCCGAGGAGGCCGCGCGCAGGGCCGAGCAGGAGCGGCTGCGCCGCCAGGCGGAGGAGGAGGCCCGGCTGCGGGCGGAGGCCGAGGCCCGCCGTCTGGAAAAGCAGCGCAAGGCGGAGGAAGCCCTGCTGCGGGCTGAGGAAGCGCGCCTGGAGGCGGAGGCGGCCGCTGCCCAGGCGGCGTCCAAGTCCCGGACGAACGACCAGGACCCGACGGTGGAGACGCCGGTCCCGGCCGAGGGCCCGGAGGAGGGCGGGACCGGTCCGGCGAGCGCAGCGGGCCCCGCCCCCGACACGGCGCAGACCGTCCCGACCCCGCGCGTGGACCGGAAGGACGCCGGCGCTTCCGGCGAGCGGTCCCGGCGCGATGACGAGACGGCGGTGCTGCGACCGGTCCGCTCGGACGAGCCGGAGGGCGACGGACCTCCGGCCAAGGGCGCGGACGCCGAGGACACGGCCGTCCTGCCGAAGCCCCCGGCGCCGGGGAGCGCCGACGAGACGGCGGTCCTGCCGCCCGTACGGCCCGAGGACGCCGCGGGTGGACAGGGGCGGCGGGGGGACCCGGCCGACCGGGTGCCGCCGTGGCTCTTCCGCCAGGACGAGGGCGGTTCGGAGCCTCCGGCGCCGCGCGAGGCCGAGCGTACGCGCGAGATGCCGCAGGTCGACCCGGCCTCGGGGGACCGTCCGCGCCGCCGTCGCCCGGAGTGGGCCGAGGAGACCCCGCTCGACGACCTTCCGAGCCTGGCCGACGAACTGCTGGGCCCCCGCGAGGAGGAGGACGGCAACAACGGCCGCCGCAGGGGTCGCTGACCGCCGACGCGCGACCGGACGCCCGGGGCCCGGCCCCGGTCGTCCGTGCGTCCCGGCAGGCGGACCGGCCGCCTCGGTGCTCCGTGGTCCTGCCGTCGGGTGCGCAGCGGATCCGGCCCGGGGTGCCCCGGAGGCCCTGGCGCCGGGCGTTCGTTCGGATTAACGCGGACCCGCCGTGCCGCCGTACCCGTGGGCGATGGAAAATGAGGCAGTGACCCGAGCCGCGTTGGACTACCAGGGAATCCTGGAGCAAGTGGCGGCGGACGTCGCACCGCAGATCGGTGGCGGCCGCCCCGCCGAGTACATACCGGCGCTGGCATCCGTGGACCCCCGGCGCTTCGGCATGGCCGTCGCCGACATCGACGGGCAGGTGCACGGCGTGGGCGACTGGCGCGAGCCGTTCTCCGCCCAGAGCATCACCAAGGTCTTCACCCTTGCGCTCACCCTGGCCCGCGGCGGCGAGGAACTCTGGGCGCACGTAGGCCGCGAACCGTCCGGCAACCCCTTCAACTCCCTGGTCCAGCTCGAACAGGAGCAGGGCATACCGCGCAACCCGTTCATCAACGCCGGAGCCCTCGTCGTCACCGACCATCTGCAGGGCCTGACCGGCGACGCCAGCAGCGAACTGCTGGAGTTCCTGCGTGAGGAGAGCGGCAACCCCGGACTCGCCTTCGACCAGGAGGTCGCGGAGTCCGAGGCGGCGCACGGGGATCGCAACGCCGCGCTCGCGCACTTCATGGCCGCCTACGGCAACATGCGCAACCCCGTACCGACCGTCCTGCACCACTACTTCTGGCAGTGCTCGATCACGCTGAGCTGTGCCGACCTCGCGACCGCCGGGCTGTTCCTGGCCCGTCACGGCGTACGGGCGGACTCCTCGCGGCTGCTGACCCTCAGCGAGGCCAAGCGCATCAACGCCGTGATGCTCACCTGCGGGACGTACGACGCGGCGGGCGACTTCGCGTACCGGGTGGGGCTGCCAGGGAAGAGCGGGGTCGGAGGCGGCATCATCGCCGTCATCCCCGGGCTGTGCACACTCGCCGTCTGGAGCCCCGGTCTTGACTCGCGCGGGAACTCGGTGGCCGGGGTGGCGGCGCTCGACCGGTTCACGACGCTGACCGGCCTATCCGTCTTCTGACGGTCTCCGCCTACGGGTTCCGACGGTCTCCGCCGGCAGGTCGCCCTCCGGCGGGCCCCCGGCCCCGACGAGCGGGGAGGGCGTCGCCCCGGCCCTGACGAGCGGGGAGGGCGTCGCCCGTTGTCGGTCCCGTGGACCACAATGGGGTGCCGCGGGGGCAACGGCAGGCGTCGCCCCGGGGCGGTAGCGCCCGCACGCGAGCACGGGCAGCAGCATCGGCAGGCAGGGGCAAGGGGCAGCCATGGCGGTATGGGACGACGTCGTCGGACAGGAGCGGCTGACCGAGCAACTCGCCGCCGCCGCCCGCGATGCCGACGCCATCGTCACCGCCGAGGCGGCGGCGGAGAGTGACACGGCGCTCGACCTCACGCCTGCGCCCCAGGACGGACCGGACGGGGGGGAGCGCGGGCCGTCGAGGATGACCCACGCCTGGCTTTTCACCGGCCCTCCCGGCTCCGGCCGGTCGACCGCCGCCCGCGCCTTCGCCGCCGCCCTCCAGTGCGTCAGCCCCGACCGCGCGCTGGGTGGCGCCCCCGGCTGCGGATTCTGCGAGGGCTGCCACACGGCCCTCGTCGGCACCCACGCCGATGTCGAGGTGGTCAGGACCGATGTGCTGTCGATCGGTGTGAAGGAGACCCGCGACCTTGTCCGGCGCGCTCAGCTCTCGCCCGCGAACGGCCGCTGGCAGGTGATCGTCCTCGAGGACTCCGACCGTCTCACCGAAGGCGCGGCCAATGTGCTGCTGAAGGCCGTGGAGGAGCCCGCGCCTCGTACGGTCTGGCTGCTCTGCGCCCCCTCCGTCGAGGACGTGTTGCCCACCATCCGCTCCCGCTGCCGTCACCTCACGCTCCGTACACCGTCGGTGGAGGCCGTCGCGGACGTGCTGATGCGGCGCGACGGTATCGAACCGGGCCTGGCCCGGTCCGCCGCGGCTGCCACCCAGGGCCACATCGGCCGGGCCCGCAGGCTCGCCACCGACGAGCGGGCGCGCGCCCGCCGAGCCGCCGTGCTGCGCCTGCCGCTGCGCGTCGGCGACGTGGGCGCCTGCCTCAAGGCCGCCCAGGAGCTGGTCGACGCCGCCGCAGAGGACGCCAAGCAGATGGCGGAGGAGGTCGACGCCAAGGAGACCGAGGAACTGCGGGCCGCGCTGGGCGCCGCGTCCGGCACCGGAGGTCGCCTCCCGCGCGGCACCGCGGGCGTGATGAAGGACCTGCAGGACCGGCAGAAGCGGCGCGCCACCCGCACCCAGCGCGACAGCCTCGACCTGGCGCTCACCGATCTCACCGGTTTCTACCGCGACGTCCTGGCCCTCCAGCTCGGCTCCGCCGTGGCCATCGCCAACACCGAGGCCGGCGACGACCTTCGGCGCGTGGCGCAGTCCTCCACCCCCGAGCGGAGCCTCCGCCGTATCGAAGCGGTGCTCGCCTGCCGCGAGGCCCTGGACAGCAATGTCGCGCCGCTGCTGGCGGTGGAGGCCATGACGATGGCCTTGCGCGAAGGATGACGGGTCCGGGGGCGGGGCCGTCAGTGACGAGTCCGCGGGGGAGCAGTCCGTGACGAGCCCGCGGGCGGAGCAGTCCCGGACACGCTCTCACCCGTACGAGGACGGCGGACCGCGCATGGACTGTGTCCGGACGGATACGCTCCGATCACCCCACGCGAAGAACTGAACGAGGGATCGCCGCATGCAACCCTGTCGTCTGCTCCGCACCTCCTGGACCGTCCTGGCGGTCGCGGGCCTTCTGATGTCCGGCTGTTCCTCCGGGAGTTCGTCGTCGACCCCCTCCGCCTCGCCGAAGGCGGCGAACCGGCAGCCGCAGAAGAAAGCCGACGCCGTACACGTGCTGCAGCCCCTGCCCGCCGCCCTGCCCGACGGACTGCGGCCGTACTACGAGCAGAAGCTGCGCTGGCGCGAGTGCGGCATCGAAGGGTTCGAGTGCGCCACTCTCAAGGTGCCCATGGACTACGCGAACCCGGGTGGGGGCCGCGACGTCAAACTCGCCGTCTCGCGCAGAACCGCGTCGGGCCCGGGCAAGCGGCTCGGCTCCCTGCTGGTGAACCCGGGCGGACCGGGCGGCTCCGCGATCGGCTATCTCCAGAGCTATGCAGGCATCGGCTACCCGGAGCCGGTCCGGGCCCGGTACGACATGGTGGCCGTCGACCCGCGCGGTGTGGCCCGCAGCGCGCCCGTCACCTGCCTGTCCGACTCGCAGATGGACGCCTTCACCCAGGTCGACCAGACGCCCGACGACCAGAAGGAGATCGACGAACTCGTCTCGACCTTCAAGGACTTCGCGACGGGCTGCCAGGACCGCTCGGGCAAGGTCCTCGGCCACGTCTCGACGATCGAGGCGGCCCGCGACATGGACGTCCTGCGCGGGGCACTGGGTGACAAGAAGCTGTCGTACGTCGGCGCCTCCTACGGCACATTCCTCGGCGCCACGTACGCGGGGCTCTACCCCACCCGCGCCGGGCGCCTCGTCCTGGACGGCGCGATGGACCCCTCCCTGTCCGCGCTGGCCATGAACCGCGACCAGACGGCGGGCTTCGAGACGGCGTTCACCGCGTTCGCGGAGGACTGCGTACGGCGCGACGACTGCCCGCTCGGCAAGGGCACGGCCAAGGACGCGGGCCGGCGCCTGCAGGCGTTCTTCACGAAGCTCGACAAGGACCCGGTCTCCACGGGTGAGGACCGCAAGCTCGGCGAATCCCTGGCGACGACCGCCGTGATCGCGGCGATGTACGACGAGGGCGCCTGGACGGAGCTGCGCAGTGCCCTGCAGTCGGCAATGGACGGCGACGGCGCAGGACTGCTGCGCCTCGCCGACCTCTACTACGAGCGCGACGCCGACGGCTCCTACGAGAACCTGATGTTCGCCAACCCGGCCGTCAACTGCCTCGACCTCCCCGCCGCATTCGACGGTCCGGACGACGTGCGCAAGGCGCTGGCGTCCTTCCGCAAGGCGTCCCCCGTCTTCGGTACGGGCTTGGCATGGGCGGCGATGAACTGCACGTACTGGCCGGTGGAGGCGTCCGGCCGCCCGAGCCGCATCGAGGCGAAGGGCGCGCCGCCGATCGTTGTGGTCGGCACCACCCGCGACCCCGCGACCCCCTACCGCTGGGCCCAGGCCCTGGCGAACCAGCTCGGCTCGGGCACGCTCCTGACGTACGACGGCGACGGACACACGGCGTACGGGCGCGGCAGCGACTGCATCGACTCGACGATCAACGCCTATCTGCTGGAGGGCAAGGCCCCGAAGGACGGCACGCGCTGCGACTAGCTCGCGGGGTCGCAGGGGCCTGAGAGGCCAGCCGCCGAATGGGGCTGTCGGGGCGATATTCCGGGCAAAGCGCCCATGCCGCCCAGCGGCGGCCCCGCGGCCCTGGCCGGGGTGCGAGGCAGCCCGGCTGAATGTGTAGACTTGGCGCCGTTGCGGCACCGGGTCTCGCGCGAAGCGACCAGGCACATCCGCAGCTCGCCGCCTTAGCTCAGTCGGCCAGAGCGACGCACTCGTAATGCGTAGGTCAAGGGTTCGATTCCCTTAGGCGGCTCCGAAAAAGGCCAGGTCACATAGCCCGTGACCTGGCCTTTTCGTTCGCTCGGGGCATGACGCGTCACACGACCGGGGTGCCGTGGGATGGCTTGCGTGAGCGATGCGTGAGCGGAGGGGGATCGGCCCTACTTCTTGGGCTTCTTCCGTCGGGCCTTCTTCTTGCCTTCGGCCTGGGCCTTGTTGGCGCGCTTGGCCTTCTTCCGGGCCTTCTCGGCTTTGCGTGCGGCCTCTTCGGCCTCCGCCTTGCGCTGGAGCGGGACCAGCTTGGCCGTGGCCTCGGCGGCGCTCTTGCCGACGTGGGGGAGGACGCTCTGGTAGATGTCCCGCGTGATCCGGGTGTCACTGTGCCCGAGCGTGTCCGACACGATCTTGATGTCGATGTCAGCGGCGAGCATGAGGGTGGCCGCGCCGTGGCGCAGATCGTGCAGCCGGATCGGCGGGAGACCGGAGCCGGTGACGAGCCGCTCGAAGAGGTCGGTGACCTTGCCTGGGTGGAGCCATGAGCCGTCTTCCTGTGTGAAGACGTGGCCGGTCTCGACCCAGGCCGAGCCCCACTCCTTACGATCCGCGTCCTGCCGCTCGCGGTGCCGCTTCAGGACGTCGACGGTGTCGTCGTCGAGCGCGACGACGCGATAGCCGCTGTCCGTCTTGGGATCGGATGCCTCGATCTCCCAGCCGTCCTGCACGAGTTGGGAGGAGACGGTGAGGGAGTGGGTGTCGAGGTTCGTCTCCGACCACGGCTGGCCGCATGCCTCGCCACGGCGTAGGCCGCGGAAGGCGATCAGGTGCCACATCGCGTACAGCCGGTCTTCGGAAACGAAGTCGAGAAAGGCACCGGTTTGCTGGGGCGTCCAGACCATCACGGGAGACGGCTTCTCTCCCGTCTGCTCCCACTTGGCGACCCGCTCGTCCGTCCACACGAGCGCCTTCGGCTTGCGCACGGGGTCGATCTCGACGTGGGCGGCCGGGTTGAACGTGATGATCTGCTGTCCGATCGCGTCGTTCAGGGCAGCACGGAGGGTGGCCTTGACGTGCTGCCGCGTGGCGGGGCCGGTGATGCGGCGGAACGGCGGCATCTCGTCGATCGCCGCCTTCATCGCCTTGCGGCGGGCGCGGTTGTCCACGCCCTTCCACGGTACGGTTGCCAGCTCGTCGATCGCGGCTCGCCGCTGGGCGTTGTCCTCCAGGATCTGGGCGTTGGCGTCGCGGATGTCCGTGAACATCTCGCTGAGGTGGCTGACGCGCAGCCGGTCCAGACGCCGGTTTCCGATGCGCGGCTTCAAGTGCACGCGGATGTCGGTCTCGTAGCGGTTGAGGCCGGACTTGCGTATGCGCTTGCCGGCCAGCCACCGGTCGAGCCACTCGCTCAACGTCAGGCTGCCGATGAGGTCCTGGCCGGCGTTCAGGCGCCGCCTCGTCTCCTCGACCTCGGGCAGAGGCGACCGCTCGCGGCTGACCTCCGCCAGCATCTCGGCAATGAGTTCTGTGCCCTCGAGGTCGTCCGACTCGGCCAGCCCGAGGAGAGCGCGGACGTGGTCGAGGTCGGCCTGGGCCGCCTTGAGGCTGCCGTACCCGCCGCGGGCGAAGGAACGTCGGCTGCCGTCCTCACGGGGCGAGAGCTCTTGGCGTATGGAGTAGGTGCAGTGGTTCCTGCTGTTGCGCTTGGGGCAGGAGCTGCCGAGTTCCTTGCCGGTCTTGGGGTCCCGGCAGGAGCAGCGGCGGTAGGTGGAGCCCTTCAAAGATCATTCTCCTCGGTGGTGTCGGGGTCGCTTCCGGGTGAGTCGATTGCGGCGGCAAGGTCGGGCCAGAGGACGGGAGGCGTGACGCCCTCTTCCCGGATGAAGGCGCGGATCCTACGCAGGCGGCTCTCGGCGTCGTCGGCCGCCTCGGCGGCACGGGCCTGGGAGCGGAGTGCCTCGGCCTTCCGGTCGGCGTTGGGGGCGGTCTCGGCGTGGTAGCGCGCGTATTCCTCGTCGCGTCGCGCGTTCCGCAGTCGCTCCTGGGCAGCGTGGTGGGCCCGGAAGTAGCGGAGCATGTCATCGTCCGTGCCGAGATCGGTCTCCTCCCCGGTGAACCAGCGCAGTGCGTTCATAGGGGAGGTGGAGTCCTGGAGCGGGAGCCGCTGCACGTCGTCGACGTAGCCGACGGGATAGATGAGGCAGATGGGCGGGGTGTTCAGCGCCTCGGCCAGAACCATGACGTCGACCAAGGGCAGGTTGGAGCGGCGTCCGGACTCCATGTTGGCGATGACGTTGCGGGGGATCGGGTGGCCGATCTCCTCGCACTTGTCGGCCAAGTCCTGTGCGCTCCAACCCAGTTCCTTCCGTCGTCTGCGGACCTCTGCGGCCACGGTGGCCATGACCTGGTCCACCCACTCAAGGACGTCGTCCTCGTCGTCAGCCGTCTTGGATCCATGGTCGCTCGGATGTTGTGTCATTTGGACACATTAGCTCGCCTAGCGTGGATTCCAAGACCTGGAGGCGGGCGCGGTGGTCGCGTTCGCCGTGGGCTCAGTGATGGATGGAGCGCGCATGCGTGAGAACGAAGAGGCCAGTCGACTGAAGGGGATGAGCCGCGAGGAGCTTCTGGAGCTTCCGGCGGCCGTTGACCTGGAGACAGGCAATCGAGCGCTGGGGCTTGGGCGGAGCAAGGGGTACGAGCTCGCCAAGCGTGACCAGTACCCGTGCAAGGTGCTCAGGCTCGGAAACGCCTACCGGGTGGTGACCGCAGACCTGTTGGCCCTGCTGGGGCTGGCGGTGTGAAGCGCCTGATGCGCAGCAGGTGCTTCTGCGCTGAGCTGACACAGAAACGCTGGACTGTGGTGCGGCGTGGACGTACTGTCCGTGGTCGCTCGCGGTGCCGAGAAGCCCGCGAGAAGAGGGAGAGCCTCCGGCGGTGCAACGCCGGAGGCCCCGAGACTCCCCAGCGATCCCATGAGAACCGACCCGGCGGCAGGGGCGTGCAAGCCCGACGCCGCCAGACGAGGAGTCGCCTGGTGCAACCCGAGAACCCTGAGTCCTATTCCGCTCCCGCGCGAGCGGCCTGGCCTGCAACGGCCATCCCCGGCCAGCCCGGCGCCCACCTGCGTGCCGCGCAGGCCGACAGCGCCCCGGCGGACCCGAGCGACGATGCGGTTGGCGGCAGCGCCGACGAGACGGATGCGGCGAGCGGGCTGGACTTCATACCCGATGCGGAGCCGACAGCTGGCTCGAAGCTGCTCGACAAACTGCGCTCCCAGATAGCCCAGTTCGTGATCCCACCCTCATCCGAGGCGCTGGACGCGATCACCCTGTGGGTGGCGGCAACGCACCTCCAGCCTGCATGGCAGCATGCCCCACGACTGGCGGTGGTGGGGCCGGCGAAGCGCTGCGGCAAGTCGCGTCTCCTCGACGTGCTGACCGATACGGTCCACGAGCCGATGCTCACCATCAACACCACACCAGCGGCCATCTTCCGCTCGATCAACGAGGAAGAGCCGCCGACGCTGCTGGTGGACGAGGCCGACACCATCTTCGGCCCCAAGGTGGCGGAGAAGAACGAGGAGACGCGTGGCCTCCTCAACGCAGGCCATCAGCGCGGCCGGTACGTCACCCGGGTCGTCGGTAACGACCACACCCCGCACAAGTTCGCCACCTTCGCCATGGCGGCCATCGCGGGGATCGGGGACCTGCCGGACACGGTCATGGACCGGTCTGTGGTTATCCGCATGCGGCGCCGGGCCGAGGGCGAGAGGGTCAGGCCCTTCCGCTCACGGCGCGACATCCCGGCCCTGCACGAGCTGCGCGACCGCATCCACGCCTGGGCCCGCCCGCTGCTGGAGGACGCCGGGAACCTGGAGCCGGACATGCCGGTCGAGGACCGTGCCGCCGACACATGGGAGCCCCTGGTGATCGTCGCCGACTTGGCAGGCGGTCGCTGGCCCCGGCTGGCACGAATCGCGTGCGCGCGGATGGTCGCCGCCGAAGTGGCGGCTGAGGAGGACCACCCGAGTGGTGCACGGATCCTCGCCGACATCCGCCGGGTCTTCTTTGCCCAGCGTGAGGTGGACAGCCTGTCCACCGAGGATCTCCTGTACCACCTGAACCGAGACGCCGAAGCCCCGTGGGGAGAGCGAGGACGCTACGGCCTGACCTCTCGGGAACTCAGCGGGATGCTACGCGACTACGACATCCGGCCCGGCAACGTGCGCATGGCTGACCGGACGCAGCGCAAGGGCTACACGCGCAACAAGTTCCTCGACGCCTGGCGGCGGTACTGCCCTACCGTCCACCCAGTCGACGCCCCTCGCGGCGAAGGCTGAGCCCCACCCCCTGGTTGCCGTACTTGCCGTCCCTGCCGTGATCTCGCAGGTCAGAACACACATCGGCAGGACGGCAGCCGAGGGCAAGACGGCAACGCAAACGTCTCCGCGCGGGTATCCCGCCCGGAGACGCCACCCAGATCCGTCTTGGCCCGTCCCAGGCGTCCTTGCCTTATCGCCGCTGGTCACAGCCTTGCTTGCCGGGACGGAAGACGCAACGCCGCCGTCCCTTCGAGAGATACGACAGCCGGAGGCGGGACAGCGCCGGATACACCGATTCTTGTTCCGATTCGGAACAAGACGTCAGCGCTGTTCACCAGGACAGAACGCCAGAGCGCTGCCGTCCTAGCCCTGACCTGCACTTGCAACGGCCAAGACGGTAAAGACGCCTCACACCGCTACCCCCAGGAGTCCTCCGCTTGACCGCCCCGCCCCTCTCTCACGCACCACAGCCGCAGCCGCCAGAGGCCCAGTCTCGCGAAGGGCAGCCGAAGAAGACTGACGTCGAGCAGTACGCGCTCGTCGCGGCAGGCATCGTCATTGTCGCGCTGACCGCCGGAGCGTTCTGGCTCTCGTACGCGCACTTGGCGGGCGTCGCCGGCCAGCACGGACTCGGAGCGTCGCCCATCCGTCGCTGGGCCTGGCCCGCCACCCTGGACGCGTTCATCGTCGCGGGCGAACTGCTGATGCTGCGCGCAGCTCTGCGCCGCGTCACCGACCCCTGGGCGATCGCCGTTACCGCCATCGGATCGGTCGGCTCCATAGCGCTGAACGTCGCTGGGGTCAGCGGCACCGGCAACGCGAGCACCGTCCCGTTCCTCGACTACGTGGTCGCCGCGGTTCCTCCGGCCGCCGCGATGGTGGCCTTCGGCGTCCTGATGCGACAGATCCACCAGCTCGTCGCACCGCCCGACGATGCGCCGGAGACCGGTTCCGTACAGGTGCAGGACCCATCGGTCAGCGGCGGCAGCCACGGCCCTACGCCTGTCGTCGCTTCCGATGGCCCGCATGTCTCCGGCGCTGAGCGGACGGAACTTCCATCCAAGATTGCGGAGAGCAAGCCGAGCGGTGGCCGTCCGCCGAAGGCGACCATCGCGGAGCTGGCGGATATCGGCCGGGCGACCGGTCACCAGCACGGCAAACTCACGCGTGGCCTGTTCCGAGCGGCAGTGAAAGACCGTGACCTGACGATCGGCAGTGAGCGGCAGACCGAGGTGATGGAGCTGCTTCGGCCGGAACTCGAAGCCGCCGGGATCGAGGTCTCCAGGCGCTGACCGCGACCTGCTCGGGGTGACCGGAACCTTTCCGGTCACCCCGAGCGCCAGCCAGCCGCCCGGCAGATTTCCACATCTGTGGACACGCGACGACCCCGCCGGACGGGAATCTTCGCCCCGCCTGCCCAGCCGTACCTGGAGCATCTTCCTTGACGCACGACCAGCACCTGCCTGCCGACACCCGCACTGAGCCACCCACGTCGATGCATTCCCCCACGCTGCTGGGGCGCTTGCGGCGGGCGTTCGGACGTACGGCCCCTGGCGGAGCCAGTAGTACCCCGAGTCCGACTCAAGGCCGGTCTTCGGGGATCTCCGCCCCGGGGGTGGCGGAGACGGCTCGGCGCCAGGGGGCGCCGAGCCCGGAGGCCGGTGCCGAGGGCGGCCCCGACCAGGACGAGTACCACGTCGTCCAGCAGCAGATTCTCTACCTCACACCCACCGCCGCGCCGCCGACAGGCGAGCGAGACGTGCAGAGCGTCCAGCCAGCGATCCGCCGCTTCACCGGCACCAAGCGGACCGTCCGCGTCGGCCCGCTGCGCTTCACCGGCGATGAGCACGCCGACCTCCAGGAGGCCGCAGCCGAGCACGGCTACAAGGGCGAATCCGGCTTCGCCGCCGACATCGTCCTCGCCTTCATCACCGGTCGGTTCACCGCGAACCTGCCGCTGTCCGAGGACCGCCGCCGAACCCACATGTTCCGCGCCCAGGTACTGCGCGAGCTGACCCGCATCGGCGTCAACGTCAACCAGATCGCCCGCGCACTCAACAGCGACCTCACCCCACCCGACGTACGCCAACGCCTTGACGAACTGCACCATCTGCTGGAGCTGATAGCCGAGGCGCTGCGCGAGCCGACCTCAGGAAGGACCAGGCCGCGTGATAGCCGCCATTAAACCGGCCGGGGCCAACACCCGCGGCCTACTCGCCTACCTCTACGGCCCCGGCCGTCATGACGAACACCTCGACCCACACATCGTGGCCGGCTTCGCCATGCTCGGCATGCCCGACCCTGGCCGCGATCCCGACACCACTCTCACCCAGCTCGCACACCACCTCGACGAGCCGGTTCGTCTCCGGAACAGCGAGTTCGGTAGGAAGGTCACCGACCACGTCTGGCACTGCCCCGTCCGCGCAGCCCCCGAGGACCGGCACCTCTCCGATGCCGAGTGGGCTGACATCGCCCAGCGGATCGTCGAAGCCGCAGGCATCGCCCCGCCAGGAGACAACCTGGCCTGCCGGTGGATCGCCGTACGCCACGCGGACGACCACATCCACATCCTCGCCACCACCGTCCGCGAAGACGGCCGCCGTCCCAAACTCCACGACAGCGGCATCCGCGTAGGCGACGCCTGCCGCCAGATCGAGAAGGATTACGGCCTGCGCCAACTGAAGAAGGGCGACCGCACCGCCGGACGCCGCCCCACCCAAGCCGAGATGCACAAGGCCGAGCGCCTCGGCTGGGAGCAGACCAGCCGCGACTGGCTCCAGGACCGCATCCGCGCCGCCATCCCTCACGCCGGCAGCGCCGAGGAACTCCTCGCCTATCTCGAAGCCGACGGCATCGCGGTCAAACCCCGCCGCGGACCGTCCGGAGACCTCCTCGGCTACGCCGTCGGCCGCCCCGGCGACCTCAACAAGGATGACGAACAGATCTTCCACCCCGGCGGAAAGATCGCCCCTGACCTCACCCTCCCCAAGCTCAAGGCCCGCCTGGAAACCACCGCGCCAGAGGAACACCCCTCCGCCCGCCGAGAGCGGCCCACCACCCCCTGGCACCAGGCCACCGACGCTCTCGACACCCTCCGCCCCGGCATGGCCGACGACACCCACGCCCAAGCCCACATCACCGCGCTCTCTGAACTCATCGAAGCCACCGCCCAGAAGGCCCCCTCACCCCTGCAGGCCGAACTGCGATCCGCCTCAAGGGCGTTCGCCCGCGCACAGCGCTCCCAGATCCGGGCCGAGAACCAGGCTGCCCACACCCTGCGCAAGGCAGCTCGGGACATCGTCCAGACCGCCACCGGCCCCGACGGCAGCGCGCTCGTCGCCCTGCTCGCAGCCCTCGTCTGGGCCGCCATCGTTGCCGGACGCTGGCACGAAGCGAAAGGCCACGCCCATCAGGCCGACGCCGCCCGCCAGGCCGTCCAGCACCTCCAGACTGCCGCCGACCAGGCGCTTGCCCCGACGCTCACCGAACTCGCAGCCCGGCGGCCCAGGGAGCAAGCGCATCGTGCTCTGGTCGGCGACGTATGGGCAGCCGCCCCGGACCACGCCGAGCGGATCCTCACCGACCCGGCCTGGCCAGCGCTCGCCACCGTCCTCGCCGACGCCGAAGCCGGCGGCCATCAACCCCACCAGCTCCTCAAAGAAGCCGCCGCACAGCGCGAGCTGACCACCGCCCGCCAACCCGCCCGCGTCCTGATCACCCGCATCCAGCACACCGGCCGAAATCCGGCACCCAACCGCCGTGCCGAGGCCGCCCGCCGACGCTCAACCAACGGGACATGGCCTGCGGGAAGCGAGATCCCGGCACCGCAGCAGGCCGCCCGCGCCGCCACTCCAGGGCGGAACCCCCGTCCTCGGCGTTAGAAGCCCGATTGTGGCCGAGCGGGCGCCGGGCTGCTCCGGAGTCCACTCGGTCGTGTACGACCATCTCGCTCTCGCTGGCTGTCAGATCTGCACAGGGCGGCACCACGGCCGATCGGGAGAGAACTCTGCCTGAGTGTTCCGTTGCTCAGGACTACGGTGTCAGACATGCGCGAGGTGGAGTATGAGAGCTACGGCTGTCCGTTGGAGAACTACCAGCTCACTCGCCAAGATCACCGACAGCAGGAGCAGTCGGAGAACATCAGACTTTGGGTGGAGAACGTGCTCGCCGAGAAGGAGGCCGAAGAGCAGGCAGACCCCGTGCTCGCAGCAGGTCGCCGCGCTGCCGCAGCCAGAGCTCTGGACATGCTGCGCAGCTTCCAGACGCCTGAGCGCGAGATTATGCGTTGGCGCGTACGGCTCTATTGCGGCCACATCGCTGAGACTCAGCGGCATTGTGAGAATGGCAAGCCCACACTGCACGGCTCGTCATCAATGCAGTGCCCGGAGTGCAGGAAGGACCCATCAGCGATCGTAGCCTTCGAGCCCATTGGACTGGCCGGAGAGCCGTCTTCTCCTGCGAAGCCAGAGACTCCGAAGCCGAAGAGGCCGACTCGTACGGAGCTTGAGCGGCGAGTAGCCGCATTGGAAAGGGAGAACGAGCGTCTCCGCTCGCGGGGGAGTGAGGCGTAGCTTCCGCTCCATCAGCATACGCCCTCTCAGCAGAGTCGCCAACCTGGACCAGCGTCCAGGGAAGACCCGCCCTGGCCACGAGGCTCGTGCCGCGGGGGACGGCAGGCTCTTCCGGGACCAGGGCGGGGGCTCAACTGCGGCGCAAGAACCTGCTCTCGGCGCGGTGCCTGCCAGTACGCCGGGCCGAGGGCCGTCCGGTGACCGTGGCCCCGGGAGGTTGGTCAGAGGGAGCCGATTCGTCCCTGCTGAGCAGCGACTCCCAGACACGTGCTTGGAGTTCGCGGATGCAGGGCCCGCACGCGTACATGGATGCCTGAGCACCGGCGACGCTCGCGGGGCCGATCCACAGGACACGCGTCCACCGCTGCCCGCAGTAGAGCCAGCAGAATCCGTCGACCCACTCGTTGCCGTCGTCGGTGGCCGCTGGCGTGGGTAGTCCTCCGCGGGCGAATTCAGCGATCCCGGGGATCACCCTGTGTTGTAAGGCGACTTCTGTCAGCATGGCGCGTCCGCTTCCGTGATCAACGGTTCTGGGCCGTCGTAGCAGCGTCCTCCTGCTTCTCGGCGTCGGAGAACAGGAGGGTGGGCTCGGCGAGGATGTCGCGGCTGGCCTCGCTCTTGTAGATCTCGTCGACGCTGCCGAATCGTGCCTCGGAGTAATCAAGTTCAAGCAGCGCGGCTGCCTGCCGGACCGATGCCTCGTCGGGTCCCTCGATCTCCAGGAAGGTGGGGAGGTCGGGCCAGGTGTCGAAGTCGAAGGCGACCTCGCCCAGGCGCCACTCCTCGCGGTAGTTCTCCTGGTAGCGGACCTCGGTGAGGCCGACCCGGCGGAGGATGTCGGCCATGGCGTGCAGGTCGGTGACCTCGGTCTCGATCTCCTTGGTGCCGTCGATCGTCGTGGCGTCGGTGACCTGCTTGAGCGTGAGCGTCGATCGAGTGCCCTCGTCGCGCAGGCGGATCCAGGCCCCGCCCTCGAGGGAGTCGTTCTCGAAGATCTTGCGGGTGAGAAGCGTGCGGGGGAACGCCTGGACGGCGCCGAGGGCCGTCAGCTTTGCCCGGAGACCGGCGGCATCGACGGCCAGGAACTTCGCCTCGTACTCGTGCTTCATGGGTCCTTCTCTCAGAAGTGGTCGGTGAGGGGCGATGTGCGGGTGGCCATGAGCAGGCCCATGCGGTGGGTGTGGTCGCGTAGCTGGCCGACGTGGGGCCGCTCGGTGAATTCGTTCGTGCGCAGGGTGAGCAGGACCTCCCAGTCGCCGAGGAAGTGATGGCGCAGGCGCTCGGGGGAGGTGTAGTGCTCGATCATGTGGTGGCGTCTTTCGACGGGCATCATGAACTCCGCGCCGAACACACCATCCTGGCGAACCAGGCGTTTCATACGGTCCACGAATTCGGCGAGCGGGCGGTGGTGGTTGGCACTGTAGTGCCACGAGCAGCTCGTCCAGACCGCCTCGCACCGCACGCTCAGAGGTTCGCCGTCGAGGAAGTCGTCCTCCACGATCTGTACTCGGTCATGGAGTTCTTCGCGCTTCAGTCGATCGATCAGCCCCAGCGCGTGTGCCTGGCTGTCACCCGGGAGGTGGACGTCGCCTCCGTGGAGGGCGACCGCGTCGCGTTCGATGGCGACGACGTCGTACCCGGCGGCGGCGAGAGGCAGGACGAACTTGCCGTCGCTCGCGCCGACGACCGCGACGGTGGCGTCAGGGGCGACGCGTTCCCGCAGTGTGGCGAGGAACTGGGGGAAGAAGGTGAGGGTGTTCTCCCACAGGCTCTGCGTCTGCATGGGAGTGCGCTCCTTCCGTATCGGTATCCGTGATCACGCGGAGGACCTCGTCGGGGCCGCGCCCTGTGGTGTCGACGCGATGCATCGGGAACGAGGCGTAGGCGTTCGTCACCTGGTCCGTGACGGTCTCCATCAGCGCGTCCCACCGCGATGCCGGCTTGTTCCGTCCAGCGAGGCGGCGTTGCCGTTCGTCGTCGGCGCAGACGAGGTGGTAGGTGACGGGTGACGGCAGCCAGCTCGGCAGGTTCATACCGAGCCGGGCGCCCATGGCCTGGTGGCTGGCGAGGCACCGGGCGAAGTAGCTCTCGACGACGACCGGGACACCGGCGTCGAGGTGGTGCTGGATCTCCTCGGCAGCGGTGAACAGCGCGGAGAGGTAAAGGCACATCCGCGCTTCGACATTCGTGCGCTCGTCCACTGTGTGTCTGAGAGGCTGGTAGAGGGCCGGAACGGTGGGGACGAGGACGGCTTGGCGGGCGGCGGCGAGCATCGGCGCCAGGGTGGACTTGCCGGTGCCCCGTAAGCCTTCCAGGCTCTCGAAAAGCGGGTGATCAGGCACGGGCGTACACCACGTCCGGCACCGCGAGAGTGAGTTCGTCGGCGGACGAGGGCTTGTGGACGATGCGTCCTGCCCCCTTCTCGTACCAAAAGGCGTGCGAATCCTTGCCCACGGCCTTGCAGGACATGGTCAGCGCACCGCGCGGGTCGGCCTCGATGCGGTCGATCTCGCGAGGGCCGTCAGACGGTGCGCAGACCTGTGGGGTGCCGTGCTCGGAAAGATCCTCGTCGACGATCACCTCCAGGGGCAGATCGGCCGACGCGAGCTCATCACGAAGCCTGCCGTAGGCGGAGGGGGCGGTGACCAGCAGTTCGGGGTGGTCGGCGGCGTTGCCGACCGGCCGCAGGTGGTGGAGCTTGAGTTGCCGGACCCCGAGCTGTCCCAGGGCGCCGGCGAGGGGAAGGACCTCGTCGATGTTCCGCGAGGTGACGGTCATGGTCGCGCCCGTGGGAACGCCGAGGTCCCGCGCCAACCTGAGCGAGTTGAGGGCACTGTGGTAACTGCCCTCCCTGCGGATACCGTCGTTGGTCGATCCAACGCCCTCCAGCGAGACCCTGAGCAGGTCCAGGTGCGGAGTGATCTCGGTGAGACGGCGTTCGATCCGGTAGCCGTTGGTGCAGATCTCGACGCGCTGGCCCAGCTCCTCCTTGGCGTGGCGGACGACCCGCGCGAGGTCCCGGTGGACGAATGGCTCCCCGCCCAGCAGAGTCACGGCCTCCGTGCCGTACTCGTCCCGCATCAGGGTGAGGAGACTGACGGCTTCCTCGGCGGTGAAGGCGTCGGCGTACTGAAGCCGCTTGCCGTGGAAGCAGTGCAGGCACGTGAAGTTGCAGCGGTAGAGCAGCTGCAGGTACAGCATCCGGATCTTCCTGATCCCGGTGACTTCCCCGATCACATCGGCTCCTTCGGCTGACTGCCTGTTGGGAGCCCCGATAGTGGCCCTCTGGTCAGGGACCTCATCACCGCGTTCAGGGACGGTCTGGGGACGTCCTGGGACGTTCTCAGGGACCTGCGAAGGACTCCAGGATGCCGAGAACGCGCTTCGTGTCCGACAGGTCGGGCAGGACGTCAGCAGCGCCGGCGGCGGTCAGGTCCTCCGGTGAGTGGATGCCGGAGGCGACGGCGACGATCCCGGAGCCCGTGGTCAGAGCCGCTTCGACGTCGCGAGAGGTGTCCCCCACGAGGACGATGGGGACGTCAGCCGGAACACCGCGAAGCCGCTGCGCGCGTTCGCGGGCGACAGCGACCAGATGGGGACGGAGTTCGGCGTCCGCTCCGTAGGCGCCCACCGGCAGGTCCAGCAGCAAGTCGAGGCCGAACGCTGAGAGCTTCACACGGGTGTTGGCGGCGATGTTGCCGGTCAGGACGGAGGAGACCCAACCGCTCTGAGCGGAGGCGGCCTTCAGCACCTCATGGACACCGGGCAGGGCAGTCCCCCGCCTGCGTAGCTCCTCCAGGCGCGCTTCTCCCGCCTGAGCGAGCGCGGTCTCGATGGAGTGCCAGTCAGGCACGGGCACCCCTTCGCGGACGAACATGTCGCGCATGATCAGTCGATCCGTACGCCCCCCGGTACGCGCCGGCTCCAAAGGCTCGTGTCCCGAAAGTGCCGAGAAGGCAGCAGCGTAGATCTCCTTGCTGACCCCCGCGTTCTCGATGAGGGTGTGGTCGATGTCCCACAGGACGATGAGCTCCATGGCGCCAGAGTAGGCAGTCGGCGGGATTCTGCTTCAGCGTCCCAAAACGTCCTTGCGTGATCATGCGCTGCACCGATTCGATGGCTACTGTGAACGACCGACTGCGCACTGTGCTCGGCCAACGTGGCGTCTCGCCCGAGTCCCTTGCCGAGGTCTGCGAGGTGGATCCCAAGACGGTGAGCCGGTGGCTGGGCGGGCGGATTCCCCATGCCCGGCACCGCTTCCGCGTCGCGCGACACCTGCGCGTAGAGGAGACCTTCCTCTGGCCCGAGCCGTCCAAGCGCCCCGGCCGACCACGGGACGGGTTAGGCACCGAGCTGGTCGGCACCTACCAGAACCGGGCCAGCGTGCCCCGGGACGTCTGGCTCGCGCTGCTGCGAGAGGCTCGGCACGAGATCAGTGTCCTCGTCTTCTCCGGCACGTTCTTCGCCCAGTCCAACCCCCACGTCGCCAAGATGCTCTCCGAACGTGCCGCCGAGGGAGTGCGGGTGCGCCTGTGCTTCGGCGACCCGGACGGGCAGGCAGTCGCCATCAGAGGCAGTGAGGAAGGCATCGGCGACACCCTTGCTGCCAAGATCCGCGCCTCACTGACGTACTACCGTCCGCTGCTGGGCGAGACCGGGTGCGCCGTACGGCTCCACGACACCACGCTCTACACATCCATGTTCCGCTACGACGACGACCTGCTCGTCAACCCCCACATCTGGGGACAACCGGCCAGCGCCAACCCCCTCCTCCACCTCAAGAGGGCAGACGGCACAGGGTGGTTCGACAACTACGCTCAGAGCTTCGACGCTGTCTGGGCCGCCGCACGGCCATGGGCACCCGACCAGGAGAGGACCGCCGACCATGGGCAGGACTGAGTACTACAACAACCCCACCGCCCCGAAGGCGAACACCCTCATCCCGGCCAGCAACCTCCTCGTCGTCGACGAGACCGGCGCCATCCTCCTCCAGCGCCGTCGGGACACCGGACAGTGGGCACTCCCCGGCGGCGCCCAGGACATCGGTGAAACGGCTGCCCAGTGCGCCGTTCGTGAGTGCTTGGAGGAGACCGGGATCATCGCGGAGATCACCGGCTTCCTCGGCGTCTACACCAACCCGAACCACATCGTCGCCTACACCGACGGCGAGATCCGCCAGCAGTACGAGAACACCTACATTGGCCGACCCGTCGGCGGAGTGCCCACGATCAACGACGAGGCCGACGGGGTCCGCTTCGTCCAGTCGGCCGATCTGGACCAGTACGACATCCACCCGAGCATGCGCCAGCAGATCGGGGACTACCTTGCCGGCACCTACCCCTACCTCGGCTGAGCCGCCAGCGCGGCCTCGATCCTCTCGACGGAGGAGAAGATCTCCGTCGCCGCCCGCCGGATAAACCGCCCGACCACGCTGTCCGCGCCGTAGCGGCCGACGATCTCCGCGACCCGGTCCTGTGCGGCGGTCCGACGTCCGTCGGGCGTGGTCGTCATGTCGCAGTAGACCAGCGCGTCGACCAGCAGTGGCTCCTCCAGCAGCGGGAATTCCGCTGCCAACTCCTCCTGTAGCCCACGCTCCTCGGCCTCCAGCAACGCGAACGAGTGGTTCGCAACCAACCGCACCAACCGTTCATCGGCACCGTGCTCATCACGGAGGAACCGGGCACCGTCGAGCGGATGGAACCCTGTCGTCGCGAGGCGGGGCGCGTAGCCCACATCGTGGAGCGCTGCGGCAGCCTCGATCAGCTCGGCGTCATCGCCGAGCATCCGCCCCAAACCAGCGGCGCGACGCGTTACCCCTATGGTGTGGACCCATCGCCGCGGGAGCGCAGTGCTCAGCTCCGCTTTCGCCATGCGCATGGCCCAGTTCACCAACGATCCACCCATGGCTTGGTTCATGCCCAAGTGACCGTGTCGGCACTCCAGAGGGCGTCCCACAGGAGCAGGGACGTTGTCCACCAACCATTCGAGCGGGCTAGGGCCCAGGGTTGGCAGAAGTGTCTTCGGCGGGCAGTCCTCCCTTTCTACTGGGGTTGCTGGTCTCCTGCTGATCAGGGAGAGGAAGCCTGCCGAGCAGGTCAGCTGACCCAGACGCCCGCGGGTGAGATCCCGCGTGCGAGGCGTCGGCCCGCGTCACTGATCGGGCTCGACCAGGACACATCGGCGACCTGGCACCCGAAGTCCTCGGCGAGTACCTGCACGAGCGCGGCGCCGACGCCTTGGCGGCGGTAGGAGTCCGCCACCCAGATCAGGATGATCCGCGGCCGCAGGGTGTCGTCCTGGTCGCCGCATCGTGACCCTTCGATCAGATCCCAGCTGCGGTGCTCGCTGGTGTCATGGGCGGCGAGGTAGCCGATGACGTACCCGTTCGCCTTCAAGAGGTACGCGCGCATGTTGTCTGGGGTCACCTCAGGCTCGTCAAGGTGGGACCACGAGCGAAAGTCGTAGTGGTTCTCTTTCTGCGGCATCCGAGCCACTTGGTAGGTGAGCTTCCTCCACGCGATGGGCGACTGCGTCGTCACGACGGCCAGATCACCCCACCACTCCAGGTTCCTGGGTGCCCGAATGCCGAAAGCCCACGCCGCATGGTGAGCGGTGTGCTCCTTACCGTCGTCCAATGGATCCTGCAGGTTCATGCCGCAAGGGCAATCTCGGCTACCTGGTGTCTCCACAGCGTGGAACTGAACGGGTGTTGCGCCGAAACTGAGGCTCTGGTCTCGGCCGCCCACCCAAGGACGGATGGGTGCATTGTCCGACTCGACGTACCCGGTCCAGCGGTCCTCCCAGCCGGGGTACTGCTCGGGAAACATCTCCCGTCGCTGCTTCTCTGCGAGCGACAGCGTTGGCCGAACCCACACGCTCCCGGCGGTTGCCCGACCATTAAGGCGCACTCCGCGCCCTTTGGCCTTGCCGCGCAAGAACTTCAGGAACGCGCCGGGCTGAGACTGGAAGGCGACGCCGCGGACCAGCTCCCGCTCGCCGGGAGCAAGCCAGTCATCGATGGGGAGCGCCAGCCGGTCGGCGAGCGCATGGAGCCTGCTGTAGTCGTGGTCGAGCTCGGCTAAGCGGAGCGCTTCGACCGCGGCCTCGATAAGTGGGAACTGAACGAACAGGTTGACCCAACGTGGGCCGTTCCCAAACGAGAAGCTACCCGGGTAGCCGTCATACCAGATGCGGTCGATGGACGCGTCACGCGCCCTGTCGACGGCTTCTGAGTAGGCGTCGGGAAGCTCGGGGGTGTCTCCACGCGAGGACGCGGAGTCTACGTACCCATCGCGGTCGAGGCTGATCGTGGCGTACCAGCGAGAGGCCCGGACACGGATCTTCCTGGAGCGCCAGTCGCGTGGGTCGGGGTCGAGGTAGATAGTTCGCTCGGTCACGTGCTCTGCTCCTCGTCCTACTACTTGCGTTTCCTCACCGCCTTGCGTGCGAGGGCTGCCCCCAGCGGGGACATGCCACGCCTATGCTTCCCCTACGAGGCTCGCCGGACCGCCGATCCGGCCCACCTCGTCCGTCTCTTCGGTATCCACCCGGCCATCGCGGTGAAGATTCGACCATGCCGCGCATCCGGTGTCCGGGCGGCACCGCCCTTGCGGACGGCTCACCGGAAGTCGACGGTCCGCAGTGCAGCGGGGAGCTCGGCCCGGTACGGGATCAGGCCGAGACGGCGCTGCTTGATGGTCGCGGCCATCGTGATGTGAGCCAGTGCAGGCACACCGGCGGGGACCCGGACGATGAGGGCGAGCGACTCGTCACCGACCAGGGGGGTGCTGGCGGTGGCGCTGAACCGCCACTCCGGATCGCTGTCGCGTTCGCCCATGCCGATCACGAACAGTTCCTCGCGACTGTCCTTTTCCGGCGTGCACTCCACACCGGCCTCGACGAGCATGAGCTTGGCGGTCAGTTTCAGATGGGTGGAGGTCGTCACAGGAAACGCTCGCTTCTTCGGCGAGATGGACCAGGCGATCGGCTGTCGATCGACCGGCTCTCTGGGCGCCTCCAGCCGGATACCGATGCCCGCGTCCGCGAACGGAGCCCTGTCGGGAGAAGGGCGGAACGAACAGACCAGGCTGAGGAGCAGGTAGTCGTACTGGCCAGCCTGCGACTCCAGGAAATCCTGCCAGTCCTCGTCGCCCCTCGGCGGCCTGCGCGGCGGTGAGGGGACGTACGACTGGGGTTCCCATCGAGATCCGCCCTGTCAGAGGGGGGTGGGGGGTGGGCGTCTGCAGGAGGAGCGTCGGCACAAGGTCGATGTCGTGGGTCGGCGCTGAGGCTTCGGTCGGCTGGTCGATGAGCGTCATTTGGTTTCTCCGTTGGGGGAATCAGCGGTCGTGCGCCAGTCGCCGATGAAGCAGAAGGCGCCCCAGTCTCGGTAAGCGGGGTAGCGGGTACGGGTCACGGACTGAGCTGTGCGGAAGGCGCTGCGCCGGTCCGGAGCAGCGGCGAGCTGTTCGTACAGCGTGCCGAAGAAATTGGTTGCCACGTCGGGGGCGACCGGCCAGAGGCAGCCGACGATGGCGGCGGCACCGGCCGAGAGGAAGGCGGCGGGCAGGCCGTGCAGGTTGTCGTTGATGTCAAAGCGGCCGAGGGCCGACTCGCAGGCGCTCATGGTGACGAGTTCGACGCCGCGCAGGTCGGTTCTGAGGATGTCGTGGGCGAAGACTCGGCCGTCGTCGCCGTTCGCCGGATCCGGTGCCAAATACAGGCATTGGTGCCAGGGTGCCCACTCGTTGTGCGACCCGTGGGCCGCAACGTGGACGTAGCGGGCTCCCGGGAGCGCTTCGAGGAAACGGCGGGGCCTGGCGGCCGTCCCGAGAACCGGGTCGGCGTCGCCCATCGAGGCGGCGATCCGTGCGGTGTGGGCCTCCAAGGAGTCCGTGCCGCCGCTGTCGAACGCAAAGGCGGCCAACGCCTGACGTGGTGAGTGTGGGGTGGGCCGTGCCGGACGGCTGAGGAAGGCCAGGCTGGGCACCTGGGTGACGGTCCAGTCGTCGGCCACCAGGCGGCCGTCGGCGGAGAGCAGGTGGAAGGGGAGGTAGTGGAGCGGGCCGTTCGGCCAGACGCACAGATGGGTCTTGCCCTCGGTGAGCCAGGAGGGCAGGGCATCGGTGAACCCGGCCAGGTAGGTGCGGGAGTCGTGGGCGAGGACCCGCTGGGCGGTGCGGGTCACTTGGCGGTGCAGTGGGTCTGCGGTGATTTCGCGGCGCAGTTCCGCGATCTGTGGGGCTGCGTGCGACACGTTGAGGGTGTGGCCGGCCTTGAACACCCGGTACAGTCCGCCCTCGATGTCCGGGAACACCGTCGTGCGGCAGGAGAGGCCCTCGCGGGTCACCGCCAGCCCTTGCAGGGCCATGACGGGGTTGGCCGAGCTCTGGTGGCGCACCTGGCTGAGGAAGAGCGAGATCAGCACCGTCTCATTGGGCAGCAGGGCTTGGATTTCGTCGACGTGCAGCAGTGGGAGGTGCGTGGGCTGCCGGGACGTGCGCAGTTCCCGGCTGATCCTGCGATCAGCGGCACGCTGCAGGTTGCGCACTTCGGCCTCGGCATCGCTGTCCGGTTCAGCTTCGCCTGAACCCAGGTAGAACAGCATGACCGTCTCGGTCCCGCCGGGCAGTTCGAAGTCGGGGAGCGGGCCGGGCAGCGCCGCCTCGCCGAGTCGTGCGCGGTCGAGGATCCGGTCCAGAGCCGTCGTGAACTCCAGCGGGCCCGGGTGCCCCGCGGCGATGGTGAAGTCCATGCCTTTCGCGGCTTGGTTTACTGCGGACATCACGGAGAAGTTGACCGTGGTGTCGGTCAGTTTGAAGGTCAGCGACTGGTACAGGTCCCGCAGTTTCCAGTCCACCGTCTCGTCCGTCCCGTGACGTAGGAACACGGACGCCGGGACCAGCGCGTGAGCCGCTCGGTCGGCTGACCTTCCGTCGCAGGCGTGGGCACACTCCAGCCCGGCATCGAGGGAGGCGAGGGCGAGATCGATCTGACCGCACAGGCCGAACTGGAAGGCGGCGGATGCGAAATCACGGGCGGCGGCCTCCGGTTGCTGTTCCCTCTCGGCACGCACGCCCAGATCGTGAGCGAGTACGGCGTCGAGATAGTGCAGCGCGTCGGCGTGCCGCAGGAAGAGCTCCGGCTCCAACCGTCGTGCTTCTTCGATGAGATCGCGGGCGGCTCCGCCTGTCTCAGCCGGATCGGCATGGGCGGCGAGATGAATGAATGTCGCCGCGAGTTCGGCGGCGGACCACCCCTCGGCTTCCGCGCGGGAGCGTACCTCGGCGGCGACTGCGTCCACCGGCGCCGACTCCGGGAAACAGGCCAGCCGGTCGTCGGCGAGGCAGTGCACCTCGCGCGTCCAGCGCAGTTGGCAGTGGGAGTCCAGCGAGAGATCCGGCAGTTCGCGGTCGGCCGCGTCGAGCAGTTGGGCCTGCAGGTCGAGCCGATGGGCCTCGTCGGCGAGGGTAAGTGCCTCGGCGAAGACACATGAGGCTTCGTGCTCGCCCTGTCGCGCCCGGACGGCTGAGAGGGGGACGGGGAGCAGGCCGGGCAGTCCGTCCGGAAGGGCGACTTCGCCGAACAGGTGCAGGACGCGGAGTGTGTACAGACGGCACAGTGGATCGCGCCGCGGGTCCAGGACGTCGAACGCCTTCCGGGCGGTTAGCAGGATCTCCCGGTCGTACGACTCCTCCCGCATCCCGGCGAGGAAGGACAACGCCTCGGCCAGGGACTTGAGGACTCGCCCGAGCGCATGCCCCGACGACAGATCCGCGGCATCCCGGAGGTACCCGACCGCGGCCGCCGCCGCTTCCGCGGGGGACGGCATGTCCGGTCCCGCGGAGTGGGCGGGGTCGTCCGGGTAGAGTGACCGATAACGGTCCTGACGGTCCCGCCAGACGTTGAGCGCGCTGTCGAAGGCCATCCCCGGCATTTCGCCGGAATACGGGCTGAGGTGCAGCAGTCCGGCGGCGAAGAGGGTCTCGGCGAGCTCGTCGGTCTCGTCGCGTTCGTGCAGTACTTCGATCTGGGTCCGCACGGCGTCGTGGGCGCGGCGGAACAGCATCCCGTCGGGACGTCTGACCAGGCTCATTCGCGCGGCCTCGACATAGGCGTCGGCAGCCCTCCACCAAGGGCTCTCGGGCACCGTTCCCCACCGTGCGGAGGCGGCCTCCAGAGCGAGGGTGAGCGCGGGCACCGCATCCTGAGGCGCACCGGAGCCAACGAGGCCCATGGCACCGGCCACCATCGCGTCGACGGCCTCCCGCGAGAGCGCGAAGGCCGGGTCCACGGCACGGCGGACCGCTTCGGCCTCCGGAATGATCCGCGCGACGATCTTCGAGCCCAGCTCGGCGAGGGCCTGGGCTTGGCGCGCACTGTCTGCCGCGAGCGACGGGGCGGCTCTTGCCACCTCACCTTCACGCTCCTCCTCAGGGCCCACAACCGTACGGGCGAGGAGGAGCTGCATTGCCTTGCGGAGGTTCGTGCGGTGGTCCGACTCCCGTCCCGAGGCCGTCTCGAGATCGACCGCCAGGCGCAGCCAGGAGACGGCTTCCCGCAGCAGGCCGACCGCTTCCGGATGGGAGGTCTCCTCCGCGCGACGGCCGAGGGACACGCCGATGCTCGCCGCCGCGTCCGCCTGCTCGGCGGAGCCTTCCGCCGCCTCGGTGAACGCCGTACGCGCGGCGGACTCCGCCGCGGTGAGGTCAGCGTGGTCGGCGGAGAGCCCGAATCGCTCCATGTGGGCGCCCGCGAGGCTCACGCGACGTCGGGCCCGACGGGTGGGCGGCTCCTCGGGAAGCGCGGCCACACTGGTGAGCAGTTCGACAGCGGAGTCGGCATCGGCCAGCCGGTCGACCACCGCGCGGTCGGCGACCACCGCCCGGTGGCGGAAGGCGAGGCCCAGAGTGGTGTCGCGATAGGGGCCAGCAGGGGAGCTGTGGAGCAGGGCTATCGCCTCGTCGAGTACGGACGGATCGCCGCCTTCCTCGGCATCCAGCACGAGATCGCTTGCGTGGTCCACAGGGTCCTGCCACGGATCGTGGCCGGTCTCCTCGGTGAGCTCGCACCACAACGCGCGGGGTACACGCCGGTGATCGACCAGATACAACAGGCCGAAGACATGCATCGCCCTCTTGTGGTCGGCTGTCGACAGCGCAACGTCATCGTGGGCGAGAGACCGTGCCCAGTGGTACGCCGCGACCGTGTGCAGGACGTCGGTGTCCACCGCCCCTTGCTCGTCCAGGGCTTCGCCCGCGACCGCCATCAGTTCAGCGGCGGCCTTGACCCCCGCACCGTCGAGTACGACATCCGGCACCCCGCCGTTACCGAAGGCCCTGACTCTGTCGGCCAGTTCTCTGAGCAGCGCATCCCTCACCCCCGTAACCTCCTGAGCGCCCAGAGTAGGCCAGCCAGCAGTGGTAAGAGCGGTTACTCCTTACGGGCGAAGCGGGTGAGCGGCTTGCGAGGGGTGATGACGAACGTCTCATGTTCGCCCACGTTGCGCAGTTGGGCGAGGTGCTCGGGGTCGGTGAGCCAGGTCGCCCTGAACCACGAAGTCTCCGGTCTCCTCGACCTCGTACAGCGTGGGGGCAGCTGCCGTGCTCCGATGTGGTGCCGATGAACCTGAGCGTCATGTGGCTCTCCATCTGATGGTTGGAGGCTCAGCATGCTGCCGCTCGGGTCTGTTTGGTGGGGGATTGCGGGAGGTTGCGCCGGTAGCCGAGATGCTGGCTGGTTGCGCGCAACGAGGCGCCCGCCTATCTGGGGACGCGAGAAGCCCCCGGACTGCATGTCACGGCTGCGCCGGGGGCTTCTGACTCACGCCTTAGGAACCGCCCACTCGGCGCCCTCAGGCAGAGCCTCCGGGGTGTACAGCACGCGCTCGGGCCGCTGGTTGCCGGGCACGGCGAACACGGTCTTCCCGCGCACGCAGTCACCAGCCTTGACGGTCGCTTCGTAGGGGTATTCGGGCTTGGGGAAGTCGCCGTAGGTCACGCTGCTCGGCTCGATGCGAACGCCGTCCTCGTAGGCGAGGATCCACGGAAAGCGGGTGGTGCCACCGGTGCCCTCCGTGATGCACACCTTGATCTCAAGGGCGGCCTACTCGTAGCCGATGGTGTTGAACTCCTGGTCGGCGGTGGACTGCGCTTTGATGACTTGCTCGTAGCCGAGCACCGTGGCCTTGATGGTGGCTGCTGTGACGGAGTCGTTGAACGTGAGGATCTCGCCGAAGTCTCTCGGCTTGTCCGCAGTCGGACTCGGCTCGGCGCTCCTCTTCGCGGCGACCGACGGCTTCGACGTACTGGCCTTGTCTTCTCTTCTCTGGCGGCTGGTTCGTCGCTGCTGCTCTGGCAGGCGGTGAGCGAGGCGAGGAGCAGGGCTGAGGCTGCGGGCAGTTGTGCGGGTGCGCATGGTCCCCCCTGGACGTGCGTGTTGGACGGCATCATGAGCACTGGCGCACTTCATATGGAGGGGATATGTCTGAATTGTGATCCCGACGGGTGAATCGGCCGCGATGTGATGATGGCAGCGTTTCGGTCTCTCCGCCGACCACGCCGGCTTGCCAGCAGCCACCTGCTCCCGCGAAGCCAGGCAATCTGGTTGTGGCCCGCGACACGTGCGCTTAAGGTGCACGCAGGCAAGGAGCTCGGGATAGGACCTGGGCCACCGCTGGTCTCTTCGAGGTACGGAGCGTCGGAACGCGCCCTCGCCACCGCCTCTCTCCGCATTCTTCATTCTTCCGTGACCGCCAGGCTGCCTCGGCTCGGTGGTCGAAAGGCGTTCTCATGACCGTTTATTCTCAGCACGCGAACCGTGGGAAGACGCAGATCCTGGCGACCTACCTGGGGCCGGGCGGGGTTGAGTCGTCGACTGTGACGAGCCTCGCCACATCCGCTCTTGCGGCACCGATCGTTGACGCGCTCAATCGGATCTCCGCCCTCACCACTGTCCCGGTGAGTATTCATGATCGTCGTGATCACGGGGTGGCGCACTATCCGACGAAGCACCTTGCAGCGCTGACCGACGTGGCTTCGCGCGCCGATCTTCTGAGTGGTGCGCACAGCCTGTGGTACGAGTACACCTGTCTGGAACTCCACCAGGCGCTCGCCGATTTGGACGAAGCTCTGACGGTGGTGCCTGAGCCCATCCGCATCGCGATCAACGTGGAAGTGGAAACGGAAGCACGGCAGTTGTCCGAGGCGCTCGCCGAGTACTCAGAGGGAACTTCCATGCCCGAGACGGAGGGCTGGCGTTCCTGGGACTTCGGCCAACCGTTCGTGACGTATGACGGCGGGGTGGACATGCTGAGCCGTGAGGCACGTGAGCAGCTGGATCGTCTCGAAGAAGGGATCACTCCCGAGGAGCGTGAGGAGGCTGTCGCGAACCTGCGGGTGCTGGTCACCGCCTGCTCTCGTTTCCCTGACATGGTTGGGGGGCTGGAAGAGTCCAACCTTGCGATCTTCGCTGAGCCGTACGATTCAGACGGGTACTACCTGTCTGTCCATGCGCCGGAGCCCGGGGACGACGGCGCCGATTCCTGGCACGTCGAGATCGGCCGCTGGGTCCCCGATGACCCTGACGAGGACTACGAGGATTGCAGCAGCGCAACAGGTAGTGCGGTAGTTCGCTGTGTGCTCCCCACGTCGCCGGGCGCTGATGAGATCGCCCATCTGTTGAACCGGGTCGAAGGTCAGGCGGACCTGCTTGCCAAGTGGGCCGAAACGCGTGTCGGAGGGGTACTCGAGGGGACGCGGTTCGTCGTCACCGAGTGCTACGACGACTGAGCCTCGCCCTCATCATCAGGCGGCCGGCAAACCCATCGGCGGCAGCGCTCGACCTGGTTCTCGATCTAGCTCTCGCCCTCACCGAGTTTGCGGTCAGCCGCCCACGGCGAGTGGGCCATTGCCTCGGAAGTCGCCTCCGGAGTCCTGGCCCGGCGCGCCGAATGCGTGAGCGATGCGTGAGCGGATGGTTCAACACCCATTGGATCAAGCGTCATGTCATCGAGCTCTACAGGTCTCTGGCCAGGGAAAAGCGGATCGAGCGTGATCACGGGTCAGCGACCGTCACGATCTTGCAGGCCCTCGTAATGCGTAGGTCAGGGGTTCGACTCCCCTAGGCGGCTCCACTGAAGCCCAGCTCAGACAGTGCCTGAGCTGGGCTTTTTCGTTCAGCGGACCCGTCGGCGGCGCCGGGAGCGGGCCGCGCGTGCGTCGGCGGTCTCAGTTGTGGTCTCAGTGGGGCCCATGGAGGGGCTCTGCGGAGCGGGTACGAAGAACTCGCCCATGCGCCGCATCGCATCCGTCGATAGGTGAGATCTGCCTTTCACGTACCGCCTTGTCTGGCTGATCTGGGTACCGCAGGATCTCCATGATCGTGGGCATGTCGACGCCCAACTCGTTCAGGATGTGTGCCAGCCGTGTGGCGGCTCCCGTCGTAACGACGGCGTGATCGTCGATCCCGCCGGCTTCCTTGAACAGCTCCTTGAACTCCTCGCAGTCGGCGCGTGGGTCGAGTGACCGACCGTTCGGACGCGAGAACACGACGTCGAACTCCTGCCACAGCTCCCCGGCCGCGGCCCGCATCTCGTCCTGTGCTGCCGTGTGCTCGCGCAGGAACAGGAGGAAGACGGGCGGGATCGGCATGGGGCCCTCGGAGGACTCACTGGAGGCGATGGCAACTCTGTTTCGTGGTCCGGGTGGTACTGCCCTGGACGGCTGAAGTTTCGAACGCACCCGGCCGATACGTGGCCGCTGCCCCCTGCTGAAGCCGTTCCACGCCTTGAGCAGGGGCAGCAGGACCGAGGGGCCTGGTTTACCGGTTGATCGTGGCGAGGTTGGTGGAGCGGTCGACGGCGACGCAATGGGCCTGCGTGCGGCTGCCAGAGGCGTTGAGCGTGAGGTTGTTGGGGTCGCTACAGGTGTTGTTCTGTCGGCCTTCTTGAGCACTGTTCTGCTGGAAGAGGGCGGCGGTGGCTGAGCCGCCCTCGGCCTTGGCTCCTCCGCCGATATCCGTGGTGTGGACGTTGGCGGAGCCGTCCACCGTCTTGCAGCTTTCCCTCAACCGGTTGCTGCTCAGTTCGACCACTGAAGGCGGGAGGTTGGGGTTGGCGCAGTTGTTGTTCTGACGGCCTTCCTGTGCCACATTCTGCTGGTTTACGGTTTCGGTGGTGCTGGAGCCTCCTTCGGCTGCGGCGCCACCGCTTTTGACCACGGTCTTGCGGTTGAAAGAGATGTCCTTGTTCCTGCAACGAATCCCCACTCGGTCCCCTGTCGTGGTGATGGTCGCGTCGCTGTTGGGGTTGTTGCAGGTGTTGTTCTGACGTCCTTCCTGCGCGACGTTCTGTTGGAGCGCAGTACCGGCCGTGGTGGAGCCGCCTTCGGCGCGGGCGCCGCCGCGCGTGACCTGTGTTTGCTTGTTGAATGAGGCGTCCTTGTTGCCGCAGCTGGCCTCCACCCGCCCGCCGTTGACCTCGAGGGAACCAAGATTCATGTTGCTGTTGTGGCAGACGTTGTTCTGTCGGCCGTCCTGCGCGGTGTTCTGCTGGACCAGGTAGCTGGCTGTGCTGGAGCCGCCTTCGGCGCGGGCTCCGCCGCCCTTGATTCGGGTGTGCTTGCTGAACGAGCCGTCCTTGTTCCCGCAAAGGTTTTTCTGGCGGTCGTCCAGGGCCGTGGAGGACAAGTTGGGGTTGGCGCAGTGGTTGTTCTGACGGCCCTCCTGCGCGATGTTCTGCTGGTCCCCACTGAAGTCTGCGCTGCCGCTGGAGCCGCCTTCGGCTCGGGCGCCGCCACCCCGCGTGAGGGTGTGCTTGCTCAACGACGTGTCCTTGTTCCCGCAGCGGCTCTTCACCCGGCCGCCCCCCGTCAAGTTGATCCCCGAGTGGTTGTAGCTGGCGCAGTTGTTGTTCTGCCGGCCGTGTTGCGCGATGTTCTGCTGGCTGACATCGGCGCCGCCGCTACCGCCTTCGGCGCGGGCGCCGCCGCCCTTGATACGGGTGTGCTTGCTGAACGAGGTGTCCTTGTTCCCGCAGCCCGTTGACACCCGGCCCCCGGCGACCGTGATGCTCGAGTTGTTGTTGGGGTTGTCGCAGTTGTTGTTCTGTCGGCCTTCCTGGGCGATGTTCTGCTGGAACAGATCTTCCTCTGCACCGCCGCCTTCGGCTCGGGCGCCGCCGCCCTTGACGCCGGTGTGCTTGCTGAAGGAGCCGTCCCTGTTCCCGCAACGCGTTTCCACCCGGCCCCCGGTCACAGAAAGCGAACCTACGAAACCCTCGCCGCGGGTGCGGCAGTTGTTGTTCTGCCGGCCTTCCTGGGCGATGTTCTGCTGGAGCACATCCACCTCTGCGCTGCCGCCTTCGGCGCGGGCGCCGCCGCCCTTGATACGGATGTGCTTGCTGAACGAGGTGTCCTTGTTCCCGCAACGGCTCTTCTCCTGGCCACCATCCAGGGTGGTAGCGGCGAAGTTAGGGCTGGCGCAGTTGTTGTTCTGCCTGCCCTCCTGCGCAGTGTTCTGCTGGGCCACGGTGGTGGCCGCCACGAGTGTGCTGGAGCCGCCTTCGGCTCGCGCGGCGCCGCCCTTGACGAGGGTGTGTTTGCTGAACGAGAAGTCCTCGTCCGCGCAGCGCGCTTCCACCCGGCCGCCTTCTACGGTGATGGTTGAGTCGTTTTCGTTGTTACAGTTGTTGTTCTGCCTGCCGCGCTGGGCGGTGTTCTGCTGGGCCAGGCTCGTGATCGAGGAGCCGCCTTGTGCCTCTACGGGGCCGTTGTGGATGCGTGAGAACTCGGTCAGCGAGTTGTCTTTGGTCACGCACCGGCCTGTTGCCCGGCTACCGGTGAGCGACTCACCTTCCGTGTCCCCGGTGTTCGGGTTGTTGCAGTTGTTGTTCTGCCGGGAGGACTGCGCGACGTTCTGCTGGAAGACCTCCCCGCCGGTAGAGGATCCGCCCTGTGCACTGGCCTTCGCCTTCCTGCCAGCTGGGCCCGTGTCCGCAAATGCCTTCCCGAAGCCTGTTGCTGTCCATCCGCCTACCTCCAGGACCAGCATCGTGGCTGTCGCGATTCTGTGCACCCGCATGCGGGAACCTCCTTGCGCAATTGATCAGGCCGATACTCCTCCTCAACTCGGTCTCACCATTTCCGTCGTCGCCCCTCCTCCGCCTCTAACCCCAACGGCTCAGGCTCTTCCACCGGATGCCCACCCTCGCTGACACGCGGTGCCCGAGGCTTCGACTCGATTCCTTGCGTCTCATCAGTGCCGTCCCTGCTCGGCACGGTCGTGACCGTGAACATGGCGCGAGCCAAGGCGGTCAGGTGCAGATCGGCCAGTTCGCCTCCGTTGCAAACTGCGGCAACTCACCGACCGGGCGGGCTGGTGTCCATTCCGTTCCCTGGCGGACGGCCACCGCGCAACCGATAGCGGAGGAACAGATAAGACGCCCGCTGCCTCGCGCTGATCAGGCCGGCCGCCTTGTGCACTCCGGGCAGCAGTTCCAGTCCGGCCACCAACCCCGAGCGGGGCGTGTCCGCGCGGCCCGCCAACAGGGGGGACACCGTCAGGAACAACTCATCCAGCAGGCTGTCGCCGATGAGCTGACCGATGACGCGCGGTCCGCCCTCGGTGAGCACGATGGTGTGCCCGCGGGCGCGAACCGCATCGAGCACGTCCGCCATCGGCAGTCCCGGGCCTTCGCCCACGGCCAGAATCGTGCAGGTTGCCGGGAGGCGTCCGTCCAGCCGCCGGGCCCCGGCCCTCGTGGTGGCGATGAGCGTGCCCGCGCGCAAGCCGGGGTGGTCAGCAGGGATGTCGCCGCTCGCGGTGACGACAACCAAGTCCGGCTCAGCGGCACGCCCCAGGCCGTGCCGCAGCTCGGCGAATTCCGTTGCGGCCGCAGGATATGCGTGCTCGGGTGTCCAGTGGTGCCCTGGTGTGGCCCGAAGAGTGCCCGCCCCGATGAGTACCGCATCGGCACAGGCCCGCAGCAGTCCCATGACGAACCGATCCGCCGGTTCCCGGCCGCTGATCGTTGAGCCGGACGAGGGGAATTCCGGGCCGAGGTCGACGACCCCGTCGAGTGAGGCGACGAAGTTTGCGTACAGACAGGGCTCGTTGAAGCCCAGGTTCCCGCCGTAGAGCGCGGCCAGCGTCGACGGCAAGCCCCAGTGGGGCAGTCCGGGTTCCTCGTACAGCGGCTTCAGAGCCTGTGCCGGTGTACTGGTGGCCGGGACGGCTGCGTCATGCTCTGCCACGGTTGGTGCTCCTCAAGCCGCACAGTTCGAAGAACTCGAGTCTCAGCTGGCCCTCGGTGTCGTAGGTACCGCGCCAGTAGGTGGTGCGGGTGCTGGACTCGATCTCGCGGACACCCCGCATCTGCGTGCACAGGTGCACCGCTTCCAGGTGAACGGCGACGCCGTGCGGGAGGAGGATGCGCTCCAGCGCGTCGGCGAGCTGCTGGCCGATGCGCTCCTGCACGGAGAACCGGCGGCAGAACAGCCGCACCAGTCTTGTCAGTTTGGACAGCCCGAGAATGTGTTCGTGCGCGATGTAGCCGACGTAGGCCGTGCCGAAGAACGGCAGACTGTGATGCTCGCACAGGGAGAAGAACGGGATTGGCCCCTCCACCACCTGGCTGATGCGGCAGTCGGGGCCGCCGCGGCACTCGGTGGGGAACGCGGTGACCAGATTCTCGTCGCCCTCGTACCCACTGGTCGCTTCGAAGATCGCGCGGAGGAAGCGGCGTGGTGTGTCGATCGTGGCCGGTGAACCGACCGGCATACCCATGGCGGCGAAGATCTCCCGCATGTACCCCTCGAACTGCTGCCACTGCTCCGGAGGGATGTGCCGGGGGGTGATCGCAGCCCATTCCTCGCTGTCGTACCCAAGATCGTCACCGGCCAGCCCGCCGACCTTCGGCGACCCGGTCAAGGGTTGCTCTTGATCGCTCACCTGTGTCACTTCCTCGGAAGGCCGACGCGCATTCCCTGTGCCGCCGCGAGCTGCGCCGCAGGCACGACTTCGGTGCGCGGACGGCCTCGGCCGTCGTGTGCAGGGCAAGGGTGGCATGGGGGCAGATGCCGTTCGAGGCATCCTCGCCGTGCCCCGCACCATCTCCGTGGTCTTCACCCGACTGACCGCACCGGGACTGCCGTCGTGCCGTCCGTCCGACTGGGACTGCATGATCCGGAGACGTTTCGAAACCGCCCGGATCCACGGCGTGACCAAGGGCCCGAAGTGCGGGTTTGCGGTGGCACGTGCTCTGCCGGAGCCTGGTGGTGTGTTCCGTCGACGCGTTTCGTCTGCGGCGCCCGTTGCGGCGTGGTGCCGGGCGCGAGCGGAAGGTCTTGCGGTTCGGGGTGGTGTGCGCCGGGATTCGGGAGCGTTGCGCCGGGATTCGGGAGCATGGGCCGTCGGTTCCACGAGCACCGATGGTCGTGCGCCACGCCAGCCTTACCGGCGTCACAATGCCGCCCGGTCCACAGGAGACGGCGTGCTTGACCTCCTGCAGCTGAGGCATGCGTCCACTGGGGATTCGCCGAGCTGCCGGCATCAACGACCCGTGAGGAGGCAGCGATGGCGACCAAACCGAAGGTCCGGGTGCGTCGGGTCTACGAGGACCCGGATAACCAGGACGGCACCCGCGTCCTCGTCGACCGTATCTGGCCGCGCGGCCTGACCAAGGACAAAGCGGGCCTCGACGAGTGGTGCAAGGAGGTGGCGCCCTCGACCGAGCTGCGCAAGTGGTACAGCCACGATCCGGAGCGGTTCGAGGAATTCGGCCGCCGCTACCGGGCCGAGTTGCGGGAGCCCGAGCACGCCGAGGCGCTGGTGCACCTCAGGGATCTGGCGAAGAAGCGGACGCTGACACTCCTCACCGCGACGAAGCAGGCGGAGATCAGCGAGGCCGCGGTACTCGCCGACATGTTGCAGAGCTGACGGCGACGTCCCGCCTTCCCGCTGAGGCACAGACCTCGGATGAGGAGGAATCATGACCGATGCGCTCGCCCGTCTGTCCGAGTCGGGAGTATCGATCTGGCTCGACGATCTGAGTCGGCGGAGGCTGACCGACGGAAGCCTGGCGCGGCTCGTCCGGGACCGCCATGTGGTTGGCGTGACGACGAACCCCACGATCTTCGCCAAAGCCATCACCGGAAGCGATGCCTACACCGGCCAACTCACCGACCTCGGGCTGCGCGGAGTGGAGGTCGGAGAGGCCCTACGCGCCCTGACGACCTTCGATGTGCGCCGGGCCTGCGATGTGCTGCGCCCGGTCCACGATGCCACCGGGGGGATCGACGGGCGCGTCTCGATCGAGGTCGACCCGCGCCTTGCGCACCACACGATGCGGACCGTGGCGGAGGCGAGGGCACTGTGGTGGCTGGTGGACCGGCCGAATCTCTTCATCAAGATCCCCGCGGCGAAGCAGGGTCTGGAAGCCATCACCGAGTGTCTCGCCGAGGGCCTCAGCATCAATGTCACCCTCCTTTTCTCGCTCGACCGGTACGACGCGGTCAGTGAGGCATACCTGACCGGAATGGAGCGTGCCCGTGACGCGGGCCATGACTTGTCGGTCATCGCCTCGGTGGCTTCGTTCTTCGTTTCCCGGGTGGACACCGAAATCGACCGGCGGCTGGACAAGGTGGCGATGAGCGGGCCGCTGCGCTGCGGGGCCGCGCGGCGATCGCCAACGCCCGGCTGGCCTACGAGCACTATGAGCGCATGCTGGCCGGCGATCGGTGGAAGTCCCTGGAGAGCGCCGGAGCCCGTCCGCAGCGTCTGCTGTGGGCATCCACCGGCGTCAAGGACCCACAGTACGAAGACACCCGCTATGTCGTCGACTTGATAGCTCCGCACGTCGTCAACACCATGCCGGAGGGGAGGTTGGACGCGGTCGCCGACCACGGGGTCGTACCGGATCGCGGTATCCGCGACACCTACGACGATGCGCACCGGGTGCTGAACGAGCTCGCCGGCCTCGGCATCGACTACGCCGACGTGGTCCAGGTCCTCGGGAACGAAGGCGTCGAGAAGTTCGGCGCCAGCTGGGACCAGCTCGCAGCCCAACTCGCCCGCTCTCTGCAGGATTCCGCCCACCCAAGGGGGCAAGTGTGATGCCGACGCAGCCTGCGTTCGTGATTGTCGGAGCGAGTCTGGCGGGGGCCAAAGCCGCCGAGGCGCTGCGCGAGTACGGCTTCGACGGTCGGATCCAGCTCATTGGTGAGGAAGACGAGCCTCCGTACGAGCGGCCGCCGCTGTCCAAGGGTTACCTGCAGGGCAATGAGGCCCGCGAGACGATCTTCGTGCACGACCTCCAGTGGTACGCCGACCACGGCATCGACCTGCTGCTGGGCACCGAGGTCACCGGGATCGACCGCCAACGGCGTGAGGTCACCACTTCCAGGGGCGACCGGATCGGCTACGACAAACTCCTGCTCGCCACAGGCGCCTCGCCGCGCCACCTTCCGGTGCCCGGGGCGGATCTGGAGGGCGTGCTCTACCTGCGTCGTGTCGGCGACTGCGAACGCATTCGGCGCACCTTCCAGACCTCCTCCAGGATCGTGCTCGTCGGGGGAGGGTGGATCGGCCTGGAAGTGGCCGCCGCCGCCAGAGCCGCCGGCGTGGAAGTGACCGTCCTCGAACCGGGCGAGATGCCGTTGCTGCGCCTCCTCGGTCCGCAGATCGCGCCCGTCTTCGCTGATCTGCATCGCGAGCACGACGTGGACCTGCGGCTCGGCGCTCATATCACCGAGATCTTGGGCGAGGACGGGAGAGCCGGCGGGGTGCGTCTCGCGGACGGTACCCGCATCGACGCGGACTCGGTCATTGTCGGTATCGGCGCAGTCCCCAACACCCGACTCGCCGCGGGAGCAGGCCTGCGTGTCGACAACGGGGTGGTGGTGGGCGCATCGCTGAGTACCTCCGACCCGGACATCCACGCGGTCGGCGATGTGGCGAACGCCTTTCATCCGATGCTCGGCAAGCACATCCGGGTCGAGCACTGGGCCAACGCGCTCAACCAGCCCGACACGGCTGCGCAGTCAATGCTCGGCAAGTCCGCGCTCTACGACCGCGTCCCTTACTTCTTCACCGACCAGTACGACCTGGGTATGGAATACGCCGGTCATGCCGAGCCAGGCCAGTACGACGATGTTGTCGTGCGGGGCGACTTGGGCACACGGGAGTTCATCGCCTTCTGGCTGGCCGACGGCCGGGTGCTGGCCGGCATGAACGTCAACGTCTGGGACGTCACCGAGCAGATCCAGCAACTGGTCCGCTCGGGCAACCGGGTCGACCTGCGCAGACTCACCGACCTGGACGTGCCACTCGACCAGACGGTTTCTGCTTGAAGACCCCCGTCCCGGCTGCCATGGGGAATCAGAGACCGGGAGCCTTGAGCAGTTCGTGAGCTTCGTCGAGAAACTCCTCCCCACCGGTGGCGTGGCGGATTCCGGTCAGTCCACGATCCCGGGCCACGCGGACAAGTGGCGTACAGAATAATGGCGTTGACGCTGACGTGGCCGGGGGCGCGTCTTACTCCTCGCGCTGCGCGGCGGATGGCTTCGCAGAGACGGGCTGCTGGTGCGCCGTCTCTGTCCGCTGGCATGACGGGGGTTGTTCGGGGTGGGGAATCGGCCGACGGATTGGCATGTGCTGGATCTGGAGGAGGATCCGGTTCCGGGTGATCCGGAGCGGGTGAAGTCCCTGGCGCGGCGGTTGCATGATTTCGCCGATGATGTCGGGGACGCCTTGCGGCAGATCAAGGGCATGGCCGGTGATGATGCGCTGCTGAAGTGGGCGGGGAAGTCCGCTGACGCGTTCACGGCGGAGTTCGAGGATGTTCCGAAGAATCTGCGGAAGCTGAAGAAGTCCTACGACCTGGCCGGGGACGCCTTGGCCGCGTACTGGCCGGACTTGGACAAGGCGCAGGACGACTCCCGGCGGGCGCTGGAGAAGGGCCGGGAGGCCCGCCGGAATCTCGCGTCCGCGAACACGCGGCTGGAGACGGCGAACGGGTGGGTGGACCGGGCGTCGAAGAAGGCCAAGGAGTACGAGGACTCGGG